>NZ_CP015971.1:3000000-3300000 GCF_001659705.1 Arachidicoccus sp. BS20 | reverse complement strand
ATGGCAGATTTTTTTTACCAGATTTTTTCTACAATGGGCGATACGTTTAAACGCGCAACCAACCAGCAAGTGTTGGTGGACGATATTAAAAATTTCGCCAAGGATTTTTACCAGAAATTCAGAGAAATTCAGATGAAAGAAAATAAATTAGGCTAACCATGATTTGAGTGGATTTAAGAGATTTTAGGAAAAAGTTTGAAACACAAAGAACACAACGACACAAAAGGACACAAAGTTTTTGTACGATTTTGGTAAATTAAAATAGCGAAAAACAATTAAGCAATATATCAATTAAACAATTCGTATAGTTCGATTTAATTCGTGTAATAAAAATAAAAAAATGAGCTTAGAACAAGAAATCATGACGCGCATGAAAGATGCGATGAAATCAAAAGACGAAGATACTTTGCGCGGCTTGCGCGCTATCAAGGCAGAAATTATTAAAGCGAAAACCGAACCCGGTGCAGGCGGAGAAGTTTCTGCCGAAGGCGAATTAAAACTATTACAACGCTTAGTAAAACAACGCAAAGATTCTCTGGAAATTTTTGAAAAGCAAAACCGCGAAGACCTTGCGCAAAAAGAACGCGCTGAGATTGCCGTGATAGAACAGTTTCTCCCCAAACAATTGAGTGAAGAAGAAATTCGCGCTGCGGTGCAAAGTATTATTGCGCAGGTTGGTGCAACTTCGCCTGCGGACATGGGCAAAGTAATGGGCGCAGCTACCAAAGAATTTGCGGGCAAAGCCGATGGCAAAATTGTAGCCGGCATCGTGAAAGAACTTTTAAGCAAGTAATGATAGACATTATCACAATTATTCTGCTGGCGCTGGCAATATTTAAAGGTTACAGGCAAGGCGTTATACTTGCCGTATTTTCTTTTCTTGCCATCATCGTCGGCTTGGCTGCGGCAATGAAATTGTCTGTCATAGTCGCAGGTTATTTAAACGCCAACGGCATTCAAGGAAAATGGCTCTCGTTCATTTCGTTTTTATTGGTATTGGTCATTGCAGTATTATTGGTCAGACTCGCAGCGCGGCTCATTCAGCGATTGCTGGAAACTGTTTTAATGGGCTGGGCAAACAGGCTCGCAGGAATCGCGTTGTATGCATTCCTTTATTTAACCATATTCAGCGTAGTGCTGTTTTATGTTGAAAAAATTGAATTGATAAAACCCGAAACGCTAAACAAATCGCTCAGTTATCCGTTTATAAAGAACTTAGGTCCTTGGCTGATTGATAATTTCGGGAAGATAATTCCCTGGTTCAAAAATATGTTTACCGACCTTGGGAATTTCTTCGGAAACTTGGCAACCGGTATTTCCAAATAGTACGAAATATAAGTTTTATTTTTATAGATAAGTTTTCAATTTATCAATTGAATAGCGTTTATTTGTAAAGCAGAAACAGCAGTTAGATAAAATATGAGTTACGAAATAAAACAGTTAGATAAATTTCACTATATAGATGAAGGCGAAGGCGAAACATTAGTGTTGTTTCACGGATTGTTTGGAGCGCTTAGCAACTTCGCCGATTTAATAGAGTATTTTAGGAAAACGCATCGGGTAGTTGTACCGATATTGCCATTGCTCGATTTGGATTTATTAAATACAACGGTTGGCGGTTTGCAGAAATACGTGAACAAATTTTTCGAAAAATTAGATTTGAAAAATATTCATCTGCTAGGCAATTCACTTGGCGGACACGTAGCTTTGGTACAGATATTAAAGCATCCCGAAAGAATTAAAACCCTGATTCTCACAGGTAGTTCGGGACTTTTTGAAAGTGCAATGGGCGATACTTATCCCAAGCGCGGCGACAGAGCCTATATCCGTAAAAAAACCGAAGATACTTTTTATGACCCCAGGATTGCAACCGAAGAATTGGTGGACGAAGTATTTGAAATCACGAACAACAGGTTGAAAGTTATTAAAATTATCGCGCTTGCAAAAAGCGCCATCCGCCACAACCTCGGCGAAGAACTGAAAGAAATTAAACAACCCACGTTGTTGATTTGGGGAAAAAACGATATTGTAACGCCGCCGTTTGTCGCAGAAGAATTTCATAAATTGATTCCTAATTCGGAACTTTACTTTATCGACAAATGCGGACACGCACCCATGATGGAAGTTCCCGGCGAGTTCAATGTGATACTTGGCGAATTTTTGGAAAAACACAAACAATAATTTATTATGCTTTGCAAAGAAATTACAACGTCAAACTTTCCTTTGCTTCATCCCGAAGACAAGGTAAGCGACGTTTTGCAGCAAAGCCATCATACAGGTATTTTATATTTTCCCGTTGCAAATGATGAAGAGCTTATCGGTGTTTTACCGTTGAACGAAATCACTGAAATGCCCGTAAACACAAGCATTGCGGAGTTGCAGCATATATTCATCAAAATATCCGTTCCTGAAAACGAACATTTTATTTCTGCACTTAAAATCCTGGAACTTACGGACAGCAATATTTTGCCGGTTATTGACAACGAGCACAAATATCTCGGCGTTATCACACAAACATCTTTGCTGGATGCGCTTGCAATTCTCCTTGATGTTGAAAATAATAACGGCGGACTGATTGTATTGGAAATGTCGAAAATAGAATATTCATTTTCTGAAATTTCACGCATTGTAGAATCGACTGATGCGAACATTTTACAACTCAATTCTTATTTTGATGTAAAAACAGAACTGTTCATTGTAACCATTCGTGTCAGCCGCAATAATGTTTCCGAAATAGTGAATGCCCTTCAACGGCACGATTATCATATTGCATATTTCGTGGGCGAAGAATTATACGAAAATGAAATAAAACGCAATTATGATGCGTTAATGAATTACTTAAACATATAACCGTTATTTCGATTGAAAATGGCATAATAATTGGCTCATATATTTTTAAACTGAAAAATCATACATGAAATGTTTTGCCGAAAATTTTAATCAAAAAATAGCTTGCATTCTATGTAGTAAAACAAAAAACAATAAATACAAATACACATGAAAAACCTAAAATTATCTTTTGTCGCCATCCTTTCCGGAGCAGTTATGTTATCATCCTGCAGCGTTTATAACAATGCTACGCGCGCAGAACGCGGCACAGCCATTGGCGCGGGCGGCGGCGCTGTTGCAGGCGGCGTTATCGGAAAAATATCGGGCAATACAGCACTTGGTGCAATCATCGGCGCGGCAGTAGGCGGCGGCGCTGGTTATATTATCGGCAAAAAAATGGATAAACAAGCCGAAGACATCAAAACAGAAGTTCCTAATGCAAAAGTTGAACGCGTGGAAGAAGGAATTGTGGTAGAATTTTCGAGTAAAGTATTATTTGGTTTTGATTCGTACAGCCTTACGGATGCTTCTAAAAACACACTGAACGATTTGATTACGGTATTGAATAAATATCCGCAAACCAATCTCGAAGTCCAGGGGCATACTGACAGTACAGGAACGGAAGCATACAACATGGATTTGTCAGTTAAACGTGCAACATCAGTTGCCAATTATTTAAAGCAAAGCGGCATCGATGCTTCACGCCTGACTGTAAAAGGCTATGGCGAAGCCGACCCGAAATATGACAACGGGACACAGGATGGTCGTGAACAAAACAGAAGAGTTGAATTCCTGATTACAGCCAATCAGCAAATGAAAGACGATGCTGCACAAGAGGCAAAACAGCAGGGGCAGCAGTAAAACTCTCTCATATTATTTTAAAATGTCCAACAGGTTTGTTGGGCATTTTTATTAAATCAAAATTCATAATTCTAAAATAAGTATTACCTTTGCGCACAGTTCTTTAAAAATTCTTATCAAGAAAGGCAGAGGGAATGGTCCGATGAAGCCTTGGCAACCTCACGAAAGTGAAAGGTGCCACATCCAACCGAATAAAATTGTTCGGGCAGATAAGTCAGTGTAATTGCATAAATTATTTTCAAAAATAGTATAGCCTGCGCTGATTTATTCGGTGCAGGCTTTTTTATTGCAATTATGTAACTCCCTCGCTCTGTCTAATTTTTGGAAAATTTTTAAACGATACAACAACTAACAAAATAAAACAAACGGACAGGTGCATCAGGCAATTTACAATCACAATGAAGAATTTGTGCTGGAAAGCGGCGAAAAAATTCCCGCTTTCCGGTTGCAATATACCACTTACGGAAAATTAAATTCCGCTAAAACCAACGTGGTGTGGACGTTTCACGCGCTCACTGCAAACAGTGAAGCGGCAGATTGGTGGAGCGGAATCATCGGCGAAGGAAAGGTTTTCGACCCGGAAAAATATTATATCATTTGCGCCAATATTCCCGGCAGCGCGTATGGAAGTTTGTCGCCGCTGGACATTAATCCAAAGACAAATGAAAAATATTATCACGATTTTCCGGTGTTCTCGATGCGCGACGTAGTGCGTACATTTCAGCATCTAAGAAATTATCTTGGCATAGAAAAAATTGCCGTTGGCATCGGCGGTTCGCTTGGCGGAATGCAGTTGCTCGAATGGGCGATTGAGCAACCCGATGTTTTTGAAAAAATTATTCCGATTAGCACAAGTGCAAAAACTTCGCCGTGGGCGGCGGCGTTAAATGCTTCGCAACGCATGAGCATCGAAGCAGACTGTACATGGAAAGAGAAAAAAGATGATGCGGGCATCAGTGGTTTGAAAGTGGCACGCTCTATTGCACTGCTTTCTTATCGAGATTACAACGCCTACAACGCAACGCAGCAGGGCTTTTCGGAGCAAACGAAAGATTTGTCTATTGATAAAAAAATTACCCGCGCGGAGACGTATCAAAAATACCAGGGCGAAAAACTGGCGAAGCGTTTCAATGCATTCAGCTATTATTTTATCACAAGAACAATGGACACGCACGATGTGGGACGCGGCAGAATTTCTGTTGAAAACGCTTTGGGTAAAATCGCAGCAAACACGCTTGTGATGGGCATTTCAACGGATATTTTGTTTCCGCCGGAAGAACAAGAATTGATTGCAAAACATATTCCGGATGCAGAAGTGCGCATAATCAATTCGTTGTATGGACACGATGGTTTTTTATTAGAGTTTGATACGATTGAAAAAATTATAAGAGATTTTATCTTTAGAAAATAATTTTATTGATGAAATATTTTTGCCTTTTATTTTTCCTATTTATAAGCATTCATTCTTTTTCACAAAAAAGTAATGACAGTGCGGTTTTTAACAAAATTTACCGTTTGATTGGTAAGGAAGATTATTTTAAAGCAAGAGATATTTATCTTACCAATAAAAATGATTTATCAAAGTTTCATCGGGCAGTTATAGAAGCTAATCTTGATTATAGTTTTAATAAGCCAAAGTCGTCGAATGAGAAGGTTGGAATTGTAATGAAATATTATAATGATTTCAATCAGTTGGCAGATTCTATTCAGACGCTTCTCTACTATATTAAAATGGACAATTATGTTCGCTTATATCAATATTCAGATGCAGAAAATGTTGCAGAAGAAATAGAGAAAAACTATGCCGGTTTTATAGCAAAAGATTCTGCAAAAGCTGTTTCCCTGAAAGATAAGTTGAGTATGTTTCATGTATTGAGCAATACGCCAAAACAGGAAATTACTATTAAAAACAATGATTCTATTCAGCTGATAAAAGATGCAGTAGGACTGAAAAATTTAAAGATTACGCAAGGCATTAATTCCGATTATTTTGTTTTTGACACGGGCGCGGGCTTTTCCACTGTTCCTGAAACAACGGCGAAAAAATATAAGATGCACATCTTAGAAAGCTTAATGAATGTGGGCACGGCAACGGGAAAATCAATCAAAGCACACATTGCCGTTTGCGACGAATTGAACATCGAAAACATTGAAGTCAAAAATGCAATTTTTCTTGTAGTTGCCGATTCGGCTTTAGCTTTTCCTCAAATTAATTATCGCATACAAGGCATCATTGGATTTCCCATAATTGAAGCGTTGAAGGAAATTCAAATCATGAATGATGATAAACTTATTATTCCTAAGCGACAAACGACATGGAATGCTCCATCAAATTTAGCCTTAAGCAATCTTTCATTAAGAATTTCAATCAACGATTCTGCATATATTTTTGATACAGGGGCTTCATCAACCTGGTTAAGTAAAAAATATTATGATGCCAATAAAACAACCATCGACGCACATTACAAGCAAGAAACATTCATGCAAGGCGGCGCGGGCAATATAGATACATCCAAAGGATATTTGATTGATTTTGTTACTACAATCAATAATAAAAAAATTACTGTTCCAAATGTGAATGTTTTAATCAGGGAAACAACTTCCGACGATGATGACAATAATACATACGGAAGAATCGGTCAGGACTTCATTCATCAGTTTAATAAAACGACTATCAATTTCGACAAGATGTTTATAAAATTCGACAATTAATTTTTAAATAAAAAATAATGAGTACTAAAGAATTAGTTATAGGAATGTTCGGCTTCGGCGTTGTGGGCGAAGGTTTGTATAAAATTTTGCAGCAAACGCCATCGCTCAATGCGCGGATAAAAAAAGCCTGCATCAAGCATCCGGGAAAAAAGCGCAACGCGCCGGAAGAACTGTTTACGACGGATAGATATGAGTTGTTGAACGATGAAGAAATCAACGTAATTGTTGAAGTGATTGACGATTCGGTGGCGGCTTATGAAATTGTAACAACTGCTTTGAAAAATGGCAAAGCCGTTGTGAGCGCCAGCAAAAAAATGATTGCAGAAAATCTTGCATCACTGCTCGCTTTACAGAAAGAAACCGGACTGCCTTTTCTTTGCGAAGCCGCAGCCTGCGCGTCTATTCCCGTGATTCGCAACCTGGAAGAATATTACGATAATGATTTACTTCATTCCATTCGTGCGATTGTAAATGGCTCGACAAATTTCATCTTAACGAAAATGTTTGATGATAAGCTCGACTTTCAGGATGCGCTGTTATTGGCGCAGCAACTTGGTTATGCAGAGAGTGACCCGACGCTCGATGTGGAAGGTTTTGATGCCGTAAACAAATGGGTAATTTTATTAAATCACGCTTACGGCATTGTTACCACTATCGATAATATTTTGTTTTCCGGTATTCAGAATATCCAGTTGAGCGATGCGAAAATTGCACAGGAAAAAGGCTGGAACATAAAATTGGTGGCGCACGCCAAAACTTTATTAAACGGAAAAATATCGGCGTATGTGTTGCCGCAGTTTGTAAAAAATGACGGCTTATTATCTTTCGTGAAAAATGAATTTAACGGCGTTGTTATCGAAAGCGGTTTCGCCGACCGGCAATTTTTTTACGGCAAAGGCGCCGGAAGTTTGGCAACAGGTTCGGCTGTAATGAGCGATATATCGGCATTGCGCTACGGTTATAAATATGAATACAAAAAACTGTATCATCACAAACCGAAAGAACTGACGGAAGATTTTTATGTGCGCGTGTACATTAGTTTTGATGAAGTTAATAAAATACGCAGGGAAGAATTTGAATGGATTGAAGAATGGCACGCGGGATTGGAACGCAGCTATTTAATCGGTGTAATTCATTTTTCAAAACTAAGGGAAGACGATTGGTGGAAAGCGCCGGGCGTTTCTTTGATTCTTACGGTAGATGGTATTATCGAAGAAATTGATTCCCGTAATGCAAAAAAGCGAAGTCTTGAACTGGCGGGAATTGTGTAAAGAAATGCCACAGATACGCAGATGTTGAAATTATGTATCTGTGGCAATAACATATAGCTTATAAGTTCAAATCTGCCACAGTCTGATGTTCCAGAATGGCAAGGTTTGCATCGCGTACGCGAATCAGTACATTGCGCAAGCCGCATTCTTTTTCGTCGCAGTTGTCGCATTTTTTATAAAAGTGCAGACTCACACAAGGCAACAAAGAAATCGGTCCGTCAATCAGGCGCATCACGTCAGCAAGTACTATCTGGCTTGCATCTTTTGCCAAAAAATAACCGCCGCCTTTTCCTTTCTTGCTATCGAGAATACCATCCTTTTTCATTTCGAGAAGAATATTTTCCAGAAACTTCAAAGGTATTTTTTTCTTGCGCGCTATTTCTGCAATTAATATTGGTCCGTTGTCTTTTTGCTGAGACAAGTACATTAAAGCCTTGAAAGCGTATTGTGTTTTTTTGGATAACATTTCTGTTTCTCTGATTGTTTTATTTTGAACTACAAATTTACTTTTTTTCCTAAAATAAATATGCACACAAAACCTGTGTGCATATTTTTAAAAAATTAATTAACAAACTAAAGTATTAGTAACGATAATGTTCCGGCTTGAAAGGTCCTTCTTTGGGAAGTCCGAGATAATCTGCCTGCGCATCGGTCAAAGTATCTAATTCTACACCGATTTTTGCCAAGTGCAAACGCGCAACTTTTTCGTCAAGATGCTTTGGAAGCACATACACTTTGTTTTCGTATTTATCGCTATGTTGCCACAATTCAATCTGCGCAAGAGTTTGATTGGCAAATGAATTACTCATTACAAACGAAGGATGCCCCATTGCCAAACCAAGATTTACCAAGCGGCCTTCTGCCAATACAATTACTTCTTTACCGTCGATGTTATACAAATCCACTTGTGGTTTAATTGTATCTTTTGTATGACCATAATTTTTGTTCAGCCAAGCCATATCAATTTCAATATCGAAATGCCCGATGTTGCAGACAATGGTTTTATCTTTCATCAGTTTGAAATGTTCTCCGGTAACAATATCTCGGCACCCTGTTGTGGTTACAACAATGTCCGCCTCTTTTACTGCGTCCATCATTTTCTTTACTTCGTAACCTTCCATTGCGGCTTGCAATGCACAAATCGGGTCAATTTCCGTAACAATTACGCGAGCACCTGCACCACGCAAACTTTCGGCAGACCCTTTGCCCACATCGCCAAAACCCGCAACCACAGCCACTTTGCCGGCAATCATAATATCCGTACCGCGGCGAATAGCATCTACCAAAGATTCGCGGCAACCGTATTTATTATCAAATTTTGATTTGGTAACACTGTCATTTACATTAATTGCAGGAATTGGTAAAGTGCCTTTCTGCATTCTTTCATACAAACGATGAACGCCTGTTGTGGTTTCTTCGGAAAGTCCCTTGATGTTCTGAATCAGTTCGGGATATTTATCAAAAACAATATTGGTCAAATCGCCGCCATCGTCCAAAATCATATTCAACGGCTTGTCTTTGCTGCCGAAAAATAAAGTTTGTTCAATACACCAATCGGCTTCTTCAACAGTTTCTCCTTTCCATGCAAAAACAGGAACTCCTGAAGCAGCAATTGCAGCAGCAGCATGGTCTTGCGTAGAAAAAATATTGCACGAGCTCCAGCGAACTTCCGCACCGAGTGCCGTTAAAGTTTCAATCAAAACAGCGGTCTGAATAGTCATGTGCAAACAACCTGCAATGCGCGCCCCTTTCAAGGGTTGCGATGCTGCATATTCTTCGCGAATGCTCATCAATCCGGGCATTTCGGCTTCGGCTAATTTAATTTCTTTACGTCCCCATTCTGCAAGACTAATGTCTGCAATTTTGTAAGGAAGATTGAACTGTATTTTTTCAAGTCCTGTGGATGTATTGATTTCTGTTGACATATTTTCTTTTAAAAATTTTAATGTGCGAAGATAAGTTTTTTTAAAGAGAATGATTACTTAGACTATCCATTTCTCACATTGATTCAGAAAGCTTTCATTAGCATCCGCACCAATGCCGGGAAGTTCGGGAAGTGAAATATGATAACCATTAAACTGAACCCCTTCAATGGCAGGGTCTTCCAACTGACCGAGCATACAAGTGTCCATATCGTAAAATTGAATATTAGGCGAAGTATAAGCAAAATGCACTTTTGCGGAAAGTGCAATACGGCTTTCCAGCATTCCACCCATCATACAAGGAATATTGTGTTGTGCGGCAACATCATGTATTTTCTTTGCTTCTGTAATGCCGCCCGATTTTGAAAATTTGATGTTGATATAATCGCAGGCATTTGCCTCAATCAGTTTTTCCGCATCATAATAGTTGTAGCAACTTTCGTCTGCCATAATTTTTATAGAAGTTTTGCTTCTAAGTTCAGGCAAAAATTTATCATCATAAGTGCGCATTGGCTGCTCACAAAATTCTATGTTGAACTTTTCCAAAGCCTTCAACGCCTGCAACGCATCGTCATAATTCCAGCCTTGATTCGCATCAATGCGAATAGGCAATTCAAAACCGATGGCTTCGCGAATGGTTTTGATTCTTTCAATATCTTCATCGGGATTTTTGCCGAGTTTTACTTTCAATACTTCGGCATTGTTATTTTTAAATTCCAGAGCTTGCGCAGCCATTTTTTCGGGCGAAGAAATTCCTACTGTAATATCGGTAACAATCGGTCTTGGTTCGCCACCGAGAAATTGGTATAAAGGTACGTTTTTCGCTTTTGCGGCAATATCATACAACGCCATATCAAACGCACTTTTGATGGTTGTATTTTTTGCAATAAACCAATCGAGTTCCTGCAAACGTTCTTCAATTTCCAAAGGATTTTTCCCTTTCCAGAGTTTTGCAAATTCTTTAGCCAAAACCAAACAGGTATCTTGCGTTTCGCCTACAATCATGGGAAATGCGGAGCATTCTCCCACGCCGTAAAATCCTTCATCGGTATATATTCTGATAAAAACATTTTGCGCATAATCCATCGTTCCCGTTGCAATCGCAAAAGGAACCATCGGAATAGAAAAACGATAAATCTCGGTGTGTGTAATTTTCATTTGACAAAAATATTAAAATCTCTATGGTTCAGCATTGAAAAGATTTTCCATTAGAGGAAAATATTGCATCTTTATACAATAAAAATGTACAAATGAAAATGCCAGAAAAATTAAAGTTGTTTGCTCTTATTGCCTCTTGTTTGTTTGTCTTGCAAAATACTAAAGCACAGCAAACATTCACACTGAGCAGCCCCGATAATCATGTAAAGGTGCATCTATACAACAAAGATCAACATTTGCATTACACATTATCATGCAACGATAGTCTTATATCTGACAACACTTTTGCTTTTCAATTAGGCGGGAAAACCTACGGGCAAAATATTCAATCAATCCAATTGCTGAACAAAGAAAGAATTAAGCGAAGCTTCGATGTAAGAGGCGTTCACAACACAGCAAAAACGGACAAACAGGTTTATCGGTTAAGCATTCTATCGACAGATAAAACAAGAGATTTTCTTTTGATTTTCAACGTCTATGACAATGGGATAGCAGTTTGCTACAACGTAGCACATCATCATAACGTTTTGGAAAAAGATTTATCAAACATTGATTTTCCCGAAAATGTTACCTATTGGTGGCAGGGCGATGTTGCAGACTACGAGGGAAATTATTCCGCTTCACACATAAAAGATTTGCGCGACAGCCAAAAAATAGGAATGCCGCTAACCGTAAGCTATACCGGCGGAATGTTTGCGGCAGTAATGGAAGCAAACCTACATAATTTTGCCGGAAGTCATCTTACATACAACAACGAAAGGCAGGCATTTGATTACACGCTTGCCGGTTCTGTAAAGCCTGTAACAGAAGATACATTAAAATCGCCTTGGCGCATTATTGTAATTGGGCGCGACCTCAACACTTTGGTCAATAACGATATTGTTTCCGATGTATCTCCAGCTCCCGATAAAAAGTTATATCCGCAAGGTTTGCACACCTCATGGATAAAACCCGGCGTGAGCGTATGGTCGTGGATGAGCAATAAAAGAGATGTAACCCCGGAAAATATGAAACAGTTTACGGATTATGCAGCGCAACTGAAAATCCCTTACAACCTTATTGACGATGGCTGGTCGGGTTGGAAAGAAGATGGAAAAGATATGTGGGCGCTTTTACAGGAACAGGTTGATTATGCAAAAAATAAAGGCGTAGGTATTTGGGTGTGGAAAGCGTATGTTGATTACAGAAATACTCCAGGATTAAAAGATTCCACATATATGGAAAGTTTTTTCCGGCATTGCGCGAAAATTGGTGTAAAAGGTTTGAAGATTGACTTCATCGACTCAGAGCATCAACCGGAAATTGCATTTTATGAAAGAGCCGCGCGGCTTGCTGCGAAATACCATTTAATGGTTGATTTTCATGGCGCGGATAAAGCAACAGGACTGGAATATACTTATCCGAATGTCCTTTCGCAGGAAGGTGTGAGAGGCTTGGAACAGGAAGACAGAGTAAACTGGCCCTTCCATAATACTGTGCTGCCTTTCACAAGGTATTTATCAGGTCCGGCTGATTTTACGCCTATGAGTTTTCGCTCATTTGTTCATACGACCACACTTGCACATCAGGCGGCTACAGTGGCATTATACACTTCTCCATTTTTATGTTTGGGAGTTGACCCGGGCGATTTATTAAAAAGCGAAGCATTACTCTTCATTAAAAATATGCCCGCAATCTGGGACGAAACAATTGTTTTAAATCAAAGTCAAATAGGAAAAGCGGCAGTATTTGCACGTCGGAAAAACAATAATTGGTACTTAGCAATTACCAATGGCGAAATGCCGACTACCTTGGATTTAAAATTAAATTTTTTACCCGCCGATATTGACTTTACTCTTCAGGCATTAAGCGACACAAAAAATAACAGAGAGTCAAAAATGGTTATTTTACAACACATAAATAAGCAAACAGTTTTGCACATAGAAATGCCTTCCGGCGGCGGTTATTTGGGTGTTATCAGGGTAAGGAAATAGTGTCTTATCATTTTATTTTTTTCTTCCGCCTGCCCCACCAAATCAGGAAACCGGTAACAGGCAGTGAAGCGGCAATCAGCGCGACAATGAAATAAATAATTTTGCTGAAGATACCCAATGAACCGATGCGCCCTGTATGCAGATTATAATTGCTCATGGCAATTTTATCATAAGCATTGTACTTGCGATAAAGTTTTTTGCTTATAAGATTGCCATTTGCAGCACTGAACAAAAAGGTATTTTGACTGCGCATAATGTTATAGGGGTAACGAAGTGCAATGCGTACATCCTTAGTTTTTTTGCCCGGAAATGTAATGATACTTTCAATTGGCACTCCATTGTCAAAACTTCTTGCGTTGTCATACATTTGCTGAAAGCTAAGCGTAGCAGGTGTTTCAGCAGACAGCATTAGGGTTTTGGACTTCTTTTCTTTTTGCATGATTTTCCCTGTCGTAATAAATGATGCAATATTTTTTGCCGTATCATATTTCATAAAAATTCCCGTGAGGGAAATAAGCAAAAGAATAATCAGCGCGTAAAAACCAAGCACATTGTGCAATTCCCATGTAAAACGTTTCCGGTTTCTTACTTTGAGATTAATCTTCAAAGCCTGTTTCAGATATTTTGCTTTACGCGGAAACCAAAGTATAAATCCCGACAGGCACATAATGAAAAACACCAGCACATTCCATTTTACAATTTCGCCACCCACTTCGCCGAGATATAACTCTCTGTGAATTTTCAAAACGATGGTAAAAAAATCTTTACTCGTTTCCCTAAAGCCGATGATTGCTGCATTTGAGGGATTTACCGAAATCAGTTTCTTACCGGTATAAAAAATGTAAGCAGCATCTTTATCGCCTTTGAATCGTATGCCCGTAATTGTCTCTTTTGGAAAATGTTGTGCAACGGAATCGCGCAGTACATCAACCGGAAGCTTTGTAGTATAAACATTTTGTGTATGAAAATATTTCGATTGAAAAGCATTTTGCAACTCATCCTGAAACACATAAGTCGCAGCGGCAATCGCTACCACAAAAAGAATAAGCCCGGAGATTAATCCGAGCCATAAATGAATTGTGCCTATTATTTTTTTGAATGAAATTGCCTGTTTCTTTTTGTTCATGCAAAATTAAAATCTAAACGTAAAGTTGGCGGAAAATCTTCTCAACATTTGCGGCGCCAAACGGAACGACCAATAATGTTCATTTGTGAGATTATCTACTTTCAATCCTATTCTCCATTTGCTTGCATCGTAAAACAACGTTGCGTCTAATGTCGTGTACGAAGGAATCGTAAATACAAAGGTCTTCGTGTTTGTCTGGAAAGACGAGCTTCCGTAATTACCGCCGACACCAAATCCTAAACCACGCACGCTTCCTGTGAGAAAACGGTAACTTAGCCAAAGATTTGCAAGATTGGATGGTCCTGCAGTTGCCGGGCGCAAACCTAAAACAGACGAATCAGACCTGGTAAATTTGCTGTCATTGTATGTGTAACCGGCAACAATATTTAATCCGCCGAACGGGTTGGCAATTACTTCTGCTTCCATGCCTCGGCTCAATTGTGTCCCGTCCTGGATATCATAGCCGGGATGTTCAATATCGTCGCGTGTCATATTGCTTACAGAAATATGATAATAACTTATCGTGCTGCTTAGTCTGTGATTAAATGCATCAGCTTTGAACCCGATTTCCCATTGATTGGCTTGCTCAGGTTTAAATGTATTGCCATTGTAATCGGTTCCTGTCTGGTTGTCAAATCCGTTCATATAATTTCCGAAAAGTGATAATTTATCTTTTACCAATTCATACACAACGCCCAACTTCGGCGACAATGCGTTTTGATGATAAGCGCCTTTGGTAGAATCATTTGCAGGATAATAAGTGCCTTTGTCCACAAAATGGTCGCCGCGTAAACTTAGCATTACGTTCAATCTATCTGTGATGTTCAACACGTCTGAAACATAAGCGCTGTATGTAAACTGGTTGGTTCGATACACATCATATTTTGTAGCATACGGAGCAAGCGAATCCACTACATCAGCATTAAAATTGTAGTATGCTTTGCCCGGATGTCTGAAATTGATGACAGGCATTGTGATAGTTGGCGTATTTCTGTCGCTGCGCTGGTTGTAATAATCAATGCCCGCTACGATGCGGTTTCTGAACGAACCGATTTTGAAATCGCCGATAATGTTTTGCTGAATTTCCACGCCGTTATATGGAAAATCTTCTTTCTGCACACTCTGTTGCAAAGTACTGTCCGACTTGCCAGATAACTGCGTAACATATCCTTTAGTTGCAGAATAAGTGCGTGTGAGATTTGTTTGCAATTTCCATTTATCGGATAATTTGTAATTAATTTGTCCGTACACATTCAATTGCTGCGTGGTATAATCCAAAGAGTTATTAGAGAACGATTTCTTATAATCCATTCCCAAATCTTTGATATTATGAATACTTCCAGAAGGCGCAAAACGAATAGGCGAAGTCGCATTAAACATGGATGCTTCTACATCCAGCAGAAAAGTAAGTTTATCATTTACTTTGTAAACGAAGCTCGGAGCAAGCATCACACTTTTGGTAAAACCAAAATCCTGAAAACTTTGTTCCGTATGCAACGCACCATTCATGCGGAACAAAACATTTTTATCCGAATCCAACGGATGATTAATGTCAAACGTAATTCTGCTTAAACTATTTCCGCCGCCTGTATATGAAAGCTCCGTTCTTTCGCCATCAAAAGGCTTTTTGGTAACGCGGTTAAACAATCCACCAAATGAAATCTGACTGCTGTTAAACAATGTGCCTGACGGTCCTTTGATTGCTTCCAGTACTTCCAGGTTTGCCGGGTCAACATTTGTATAGACAAAACCTGAAATACTGTTACGGATAAGATTTGCCGTTGTAAATCCGCGTGAAAGCATCGCACTTCTTCCCTGATTATAAACAACAGGAACGCCGGCACCCGGAACATTTTTAAAAATACTATTGTAATCTGTTGCCATCTGTTCCGTTATAATTTCTTTCGGAATAACGGAATAAACCTGTGGATTTTCGATATTCTTCAATGGAAGACGCGCCACATCATCCGTTTCTTTTTTGTTGAATTTGTTGATGCCCGATAGAATAGTTACATCGGAAAGTTGCGCATCAGAACTTTTTAAGGAAATGATGAGTGTATCACAATTTGCGTGAACAAATAGTTTTTGAGAATAATTTGCATATCCTATAGCAGAAACGAGCAATTGATAATCGCCTGCCGGAACATTTTTCAATTCAAAATAACCGCTGGCATTGGACAATGTGTGGCGTGCTATTTCTTTCAAACGAACACTTGCCCCCTCTACAATATGACCATCTGTAGCTATAATTTTCCCTTTAACTAAAAAACCGCTGTCTGTAGTTATATGATATGCAAAAGACGATTCGAAAAATACAGTAAACAAAGATGTAAGAATAAATAATCTGATAAAATATCGCTTTTCCATTGCTTATAAAAAATTAGGATGCAAAAGTAAAAGCGATGTACACTTCGATGTTTACGAAATCGGGAAAAATTTTTATTATTAATCTTAGCAATAACAAATATATGAATCTATTTTGTTATTATCCTCCATGTCTCTAAAACGAAAGAGCCTCATTGATTTTTTCAATGAGGCTCTTATAATAATTACGGCAGCTACCTACTCTTCCGGGGACATAGCCCGAGTACCATCGGCCATGAGGGGCTTAACTTCTCTGTTCGGTATGGGAAGAGGTGAACACCCTCGGATTAACCACCATAAAAAATTAAGAATTAAAAATTAGTAATTAATAATTGTCACAGACAACTAATAACAGATAACCAATAACTCAATAAGTTACATATTGGAAAAGCTCACTTAGAGCTGCCTCTTTCTTATTTCCCTCCTTTGGAGGGATTAAGGGAGGCTTTTAAAAAATAAAGCTTACGGGCAATTAGTACTGCTCGGCTTTGATGTTACCACCTGTACACCTGCAGCCTATCAACGTCATCGTCTCTGACGACCCTTAAAAGTAAACTCATCTTGAGGAGGGTTTCACGCTTAGATGCTTTCAGCGTTTATCCCGGCTGTACATAGCTACTCGGCACTACACCTGGCGGCATAACCGATACACCAGCGGTACATACGACCCGGTCCTCTCGTACTAAGGTCATGTCCTCTCAATTTACTAGCGCCCACCACAGATAGAGACCGAACTGTCTTGCGACGTTCTGAACCCAGTTCACGTGCCACTTTAATGGGCGAACAGCCCAACCCTTGGGACCTTCTCCAGCCCCAGGATGTGACGAACCGACATCGAGGTGCCAAACCTTACCGTCGATATGAGCTCTTGGGTAAGATCAGCCTGTTATCCCCGGAGTACCTTTTATCCTTTGAGCGATGGCCCTTCCATACAGAACCACCGGATCACTTTAGCCGACTTTCGTCCCTGCTCGGCGTGTCTGCCTCACAGTCAAGCACCCTTATACTAATGCGCTCTTTGTACGATTACCAACCGTACTGAGGGTACCTTTGCAAGCCTCCGTTACTTTTTAGGAGGCGACCACCCCAGTCAAACTACCCACCATGCAATGTCTCCTTCTCAGGATTAGGTTCTAAGCAACAGAAGGTTGGTATTTCAACGTTGACTCCCCGAATGCTGGCGCACCCGGCTCATAGTCTCCCAACTATCCTACACATCGGTTGCTCAAAATCAATGCAAAGTTGTAGTGAAGGTTCACGGGGTCTTTTCGTCCCGTGGCGGGTAACCGGCATCTTCACCGATACTACAATTTCACCGGGCTCGTGGAGGAGACAGTGTTCAACTCATTAGACCATTCGTGCAGGTCGGAACTTACCCGACAAGGAATTTCGCTACCTTAGGACCGTTATAGTTACGGCCGCCGTTTACCGGGGCTTCAGTCAGAAGCTTCGCTTGCGCTAACATCCTTCCTTAACCTTCCGGCACCGGGCAGGTATCAGGCTCTATACGTCATCTTTCGATTTTGCAGGGCCCTATGTTTTTGTTAAACAGTTGGTTGAACCTATTTACTGAGACCATATCGCTATGGTATGCTTTATCCCGAAGTTACAGCATTAATTTGCCTAGTTCCTTCTCCACGGCTCACCCGAGCGCCTTAGAATACTCATCCCGTCTACCTGTGTCGGTTTGCGGTACCGGTTGCATATCTCGCTTTTCTTGGAACTGCTTTTACACTTTCGCTTCCTCCGAAGATTCTGCTCAGCGCCCTATTCCGTCAGGACGCAAGTGCCACGGCAATCCGTCACTTTTAATGATATGCAAGTGCAGGAATATTAACCTGCTTTCCATCAGATGCCCCTTTCGGGTTTTCCTAAGGACCGGACTAACCCTGATCCGATTAACGTTGATCAGGAACCCTTAGACTTTCGGCGATGGAGTTTTTCACTCCATTTATCGTTACTTATGCCTACATTTTCTTTTGAAATCGCTCCAGCAATGGTCGCCCATCACCTTCAATGCAGATTTCAATGCTCCCCTACCAATTGTACAAGTACAAGTTTAGAGCTTCGGTTCATGGTTTGATGCCCGATTATTTTCCGTGCAGAGTCTCTCGACCAGTGAGCTGTTACGCACTCTTTAAATGAATTGCTGCTTCCAAGCAAACATCCTGGCTGTTATTGAAACTCCACCTCGTTTGATCAACTTAACCATGTATTGGGGACCTTAGCTGCTAATCTGGGTTATTTCCCTCTCGGCCACGGACCTTAGCGCCCGCAGCCTCACTGCCGCAGATATTTATTAGCATTCGGAGTTTGTCAGGATTTGGTAGGCGATGAAGCCCCCTAGTCCAATCAGTAGCTCTACCTCTAATAAACTTCAATATGCGACGCTGTTCCTAAAAACATTTCGGGGAGAACGAGCTATCTCTCAGTTTGATTGGCCTTTCACCCCTATCCACAGGTCATCCCAAGACTTTTCAACGTCAACGGGTTCGGTCCTCCATTTTGTGTTACCAAAACTTCAACCTGCCCATGGATAGATCACAAAGTTTCGCGTCTACCCCCACTGACTAAACGCCCTATTCGGACTCGCTTTCGCTACGGCTCCGTTAATTATGAACTTAACCTCGCCAGTGAGGAGTAACTCGTAGGCTCATTATGCAAAAGGCACGCCGTCACCATTGCTGGCTCCGACCGCTTGTAAGCGCACGGTTTCAGGTACTATTTCACTCTCCTATTCGGAGTACTTTTCACCTTTCCCTTACGGTACTGGTTCACTATCGGTGTCTGAGGAGTATTTAGCCTTACCAGATGGTGCTGGCAGATTCACGCAAGATTCCTCCAGTCCCGCGCTACTCAGGATACTGCTCGTCCTCATCAATTTGTACCTACGCGACTTTCACGCTTTATAGTTCAACTTTCCAGATGATTCAGTTTGATGATGATTTCTAAATGCAGTCCTACAACCCCGAAGAGGCACGCCTCTTCGGTTTGGGCTCTTCCCTGTTCGCTCGCCACTACTTAGGGAATCATTGTCTTATTTTCTTTTCCTCCCGGTACTTAGATGTTTCAGTTCTCGGGGTTGGCTCCCTTGCGGGTGCTATGTCTTCAACATAGCGGGTTGTCCCATTCGGAAATCTTCGGATGTATCGCTCGTGTGCAGCTCCCCGAAGCTTATCGCAGCTTACCACGTCCTTCGTCGCCTCTCAGACCCTAGGCATCCACCATGCGCCCTTATTCGCTTTAAAAAATTTAGAAATTGTAGTGATGTTACCACCACTATTGTAATTAATAATTATCAATTTTTAATTAATAATTATTTTGTTACTCTTTTGATTTTGCTTTCCCAATATGTCAAAGAACTTTCTTCCAATTAATAATTACTAATTAAAAATTAATAATTATTGTTTATTGAAAACTGTTGATGTTTAGATTACGAACCTCAGACCTTTCGTCACATCTTTTTATTCTAAAGAACTTGAATCTGTAATTTTTAATTATTAATTCTTAATTTACTTGTGGAGGATATCGGAGTCGAACCGATGACCCTCTGCGTGCAAGGCAGATGCTCTAGCCAACTGAGCTAACCCCCCGTATCCAATTATTAATTAATAATTATCAATTAATAATTTTTTTGAGTAGTCCCGCCCAGATTTGAACTGGGGACCTCTACATTATCAGTGTAGCGCTCTAACCAACTGAGCTACGAGACTGTCTTAATTTAATGTGCCAATGTGCAAATTTGCTAATGTGCTAATTACTTGCATGGCTGTTCATTTTCGACTGCCGTATTCATTTGGCCATCTTTGCGTTTCACCTTTTTAAAGAACTCTTTTGAATAATTAATACTCAATAAACAAATTTCAATATTCAACTTATTGATATTATTTTTCTAAAACCTGAATCACGATAACCTGATTAATCATTTTAAATCATGGTTCAGATAATAATTTAAAAGGAAACGAAATAACAGTAATACTACATTCCAATTATTAATTGTTAATTATCAATTCTTAATTAAAAAAGCGTTACTCTAAAAAGGAGGTATTCCAGCCGCACCTTCCGGTACGGCTACCTTGTTACGACTTAGCCCCAATTACCAGTTTTACCCTAGGCAGCTCCTTACGGTTACCGACTTTAGGTACACCCGGCTTTCATGGCTTGACGGGCGGTGTGTGCAAGGTCCGGGAACGTATTCACCGTATCATTGCTGATATACGATTACTAGCGATTCCAGCTTCATGCAGGCGAGTTGCAGCCTGCAATCCGAACTGAGATTGGGTTTTTGAGATTCGCTCCTTGTCGCCAAGTGGCTGCTCTTTGTCCCAACCATTGTAGTACGTGTGTAGCCCTGGGCATAAAGGCCATGATGACTTGACATCATCCCCTCCTTCCTCGCGTCTTACGACGGCAGTCTCAGTAGAGTTCCCAGCTTTACCTGTTGGCAACTACTGACAGGGGTTGCGCTCGTTGCGGGACTTAACCCAACACCTCACGGCACGAGCTGACGACAGCCATGCAGCACCTTGCTTCATGTCTATTGCTAGAAAATACCCTTTCAGGTACGGTCATTCGCATTCTAGCCCAGGTAAGGTTCCTCGCGTATCATCGAATTAAACCACATACTCCACCGCTTGTGCGGACCCCCGCCAATTCCTTTGAGTTTCAACCTTGCGGTCGTACTTCCCAGGTGGATTACTTAATGCTTTCGCTCAGACGCGCACTGTGTATCGCACACGTCGAGTAATCATCGTTTAGGGCGTGGACTACCAGGGTATCTAATCCTGTTTGATCCCCACGCTTTCGTGCATCAGCGTCAATTTTCGCTTAGCCTGCTGCCTTCGCAATAGGTGTTCTATGTCATATCTAAGCATTTCACCGCTACATGACATATTCCGCAAACCTCAACGACATTCAAGACTCATAGTATCCAAGGCAGTTTCTGAGTTAAGCTCAGAGATTTCACCCCAGACTTACAAGCCCGCCTACGCACCCTTTAAACCCAGTAAATCCGGATAACGCTTGCACCCTCCGTATTACCGCGGCTGCTGGCACGGAGTTAGCCGGTGCTTATTCATAGAGTACTGTCAAGACCGATAGATATCGGTTGTTTCGCCCCCTATAAAAGAAGTTTACAATCCAGAGGACAGTCATCCTTCACGCGGCATGGCTGGTTCAGACTTCCGTCCATTGACCAATATTCCTTACTGCTGCCTCCCGTAGGAGTCGGGCCCGTGTCTCAGTGCCCGTGTGGCTGATCATGCTCTCACATCAGCTAATGATCGTAGGCTTGGTGGGCCGTTACCCCGCCAACTACCTAATCATACGCACGACCATCTTTATCCGCAAGTGCTTTAATAATCAATCGATGCCGACCAACTATATTATGGGGTATTAATCCGGATTTCTCCGGGCTATCCCCCAGATAAAGGAAAGTTTCGTACGTGTTCCGCACCCGTTTGCCGGTCGCCACCAAAATATTGCTATCTCGTGCTGCCCCTCGACTTGCATGTATTAAGCCTGCCGCTAGCGTTCATCCTGAGCCAGGATCAAACTCTCCATTGTAAATGTTGTGTCTGAACTGACTAAATTTTTCTCTCGAAATCTTTAGGCGTCAAAATATGTATATCCTTTCAACGCTCGTAGCTTCCTTACTGTTATTCCATTGTTTCCTTTCAAAGAACTTTCAAAGACTTTCATCTTTATTGATAATGCTTCAAACTCTCGTCGTCAGCACCTTCTTTATTTTTGGGATTGCAAAGGTAAAAGCTTTTTACATTCTACCAAAATTTATTTCCACTTTTTTTTGAAAAAAAATTTCAACCAAACCTCTCGCAAACTCTTATTAATCAACTAATTAGAATAATAAAAATCCAACCCTCCAAGAACTTCCCGACTCATATCCCGTTTCGGGAGTGCAAAAGTAATACCTTTTATATTCACAACAAACTTTTATCCAATTATTTTTTAAAAAATAAAAGTCGATTCATTTTTTTAAGAACTTCCCTTTTCTTCCGAAAGGGCTGCAAAGATATATGGACATTTGATAACAAACAAATATTAAAGAAAATATTTTTTATTTTCCCCAATACTGAAAGAATATCTCGGTAGCGCCGTAACCAAAACGCGGGTCGTACTGATTAACGAATGACTGTACTTCCTTCTTTGTTTTAAGCATATTGTGTATTTCATCGCGCAGCACGCCTTTGCCTACACCATGTATTATTACAAGATTCGGCTGCATATTAGCGACAGCAATGTCGTACCATTTCTCAAATTCTTTTAATTGCAGCGATACAATTTCATAATTGTTCAGCCCTTTATAATCATCCGTAATTTTTTCTATATGCAAATCTACTACGCTTCGTACAGGCGGATTTTTTTCTTTTACAGGAACATTATTGATTACCTTAAATCCCGCTTTAGACAAACTGCTCAAATCGACTTTCTTGTCTTCTTTAATTTTATCGGGATATATATCTAATAATATGTAAGAGAAAGTAGGCTCGTTCTTTTCTTTGATTTCCTCAATCTTTTTAAACACTTGCTTTGCACGAAGTTTTAATTCCGTTTCAAAATAATCGGCTTTCTTTTTATCGGGTTTCGACAAAGAAAATTCAAAGAAAAAATGCGGACTTTCATTCAGCACCGAAAAATCCAAATCGTGCAGATACACATCTTTCTGCGCATATACTTCGCTTTTAAATTCAAATTGCAGCGAACCATTCGCTTCCTGCTGATAATAAAATCTTAAAGAATCATTGGTTCGGTTTACCAAATAGATTTTAAAATAATCTACCAAATCGTCTCCGAACTCATCGAAAGAGTATTTTGGAATAAATGAAAGCCATACGCCGTCGGCAGCTTTTATTTCGCGAGTTTGCGGCTTGCGCTCAACGGGAATCTGGTCTATGTATGTTTTCTCTGCTTTTTTCTCGGTAAATAATTTCTTTTCGGTAAATCGTTTGAAATAGGGAAAATCAATCTGGTCGGTATGAATGGGAAAACGCACGCCACGCACTTCCACAATGACCATTTTATCATCGATAATTTCCTGCACTCGTCCTTCTTCATTGGTTTGCAACACCAATATTTCATCGCCTATTTGATACTTCATTTTGCAAAAATACACATCTACCTTAGTGCAACAATCAGCGTAGCATAAAATCCATTCAAAGAATGATTTACTGTAAACGGATATTTACCATCATATATAATATTCTTCTCGCCGAAACCATATTTATACCCCAACTGAAGCCCAAGCCATGTTTCATTCTTAATATGCAATAAATAATTTACTTTAAAATTCAGGTAAACAATATCGTTTCGCGCGACTTTAGTATTATACATATCAGGATTTTCGTCGCCGTCATCATCACTGAAATCTTCTCCTCGCGGTACATCCTGATAACGAATATTGTCTTGCATATAACCAATACCTATCGCCGGAATTACCAGCGTTCTTTCAGTTGCCAACACGCGATAATCAAAATTCAAATCGCCACTGCCAAAAAACTGTTGCAGCCTTACTTTATTATATCTTGGTATGCTTGCCGGAATATTTTCTTTAACCCTATGATTAATTTCCCAAAAATTGAACGTAGCATCTACATTATATTTTGCAGTAACAGGATGCAATGAAATTCCGAGCTTAATTTCAGGAACTGCGTTTCCTCCTCGTGTATGCAAATTATTTTGCTGCGCTACTCTATTATATTGAAAAGCATCGTAAGCAAAAACACCAAAACCTAATTGCACACCGCCCCATTCATTGCTGGTCTGGGAAAAAAGCTTTACAGGAAGTGCTGCAGAAATGAAAAGCAGCAGAATAAAGCAGTAAAATTTTCTCTTCATAATAAAAATTAATAGCAGTAAAAATTACAGTTATGACACACTTAACGAACGAAAGTTTATCAGTATTGTCAGTTTTATTTTGAAGTTAATTGTTTTAAAGAGAATTAGCTATCAATTATTAATATGCACAGTAAATTCACTTATAAATTATAGTTATTCACACTTATTAACATTTAAAGAAATCTACATTCTTCTAAAATAAGCTAAAACACTGGCAGAATGAGCATTTCAGCCAATTTTCCATTGTGGATAAAATAGAATGCCACTTTTTTGGGTTAAAAGTGGGAAAAAGTGTTATTTTGTGGTAGAAATTCTAATTTTACAATCTTAATCGATAAATGACGCGTTTTCTCGGCGAATATGAAGTTACTCTTGATGCAAAAGGCAGGTTCCTTTTGCCTTCCGGCTTTAAAAAACAATTGCCGGAAAATGAGTTACGCTTCGTTGTCAACCGCGGATTTGAAAAATGTCTTACCCTCTACCCGATTCAAAACTGGGAACCACTTCACGCAAAAATAAGTGAGCTGAACGATTTTGACCCGAAAGTTCGCGCTTTCCGCAGACAATTTCTCGGCGGCGCTACCGAAGTGGAAGCCGATACAGCAGGCAGATTATTATTGCCGCCAACGCTCCGCGATTTCGCAGGATTGACCAAAGATGTGATTTTGGTAGCCGCAGTAGATAAAATTGAAATTTGGGATTCGGCAACATACAAGAAGTTCTTTGAAGACTTTTCGCCCGATGCGTTCAGCGATTTGGCAAAAGAAGTAATGGTAAAAAACGAGGGTAAAAATGAGTAATCAAACTTACCACATTCCCGTGCTTTATCACGAAACGCTGGAAGCCTTGCAAATAAAACCCGGTGGCGTATATGTCGATTGTACATTCGGCGGCGGCGGACACAGCAGGGGAATTTTAGCAAAGCTGAATGAAAACGGGAAACTGATTGCGTTTGACCAGGATGCAGATGCACAAAAAAATTTGCCTGCCGATAAACGCGTGATTTTTATTCCGCAAAATTTTGCGCATTTGCAAAGGTTTTTGCGGTTGTATAAATATCCGAAAGTGGACGGCGTGCTGGCAGATTTGGGTGTGAGCAGTCATCAGTTTGACGAAGGCGAAAGAGGATTTTCCATTCGCTTTGACGGACCGCTGGATATGCGCATGGACAGAAGACAAGAGACGACAGCAGCAACGGTCTTAGCCAATTCGTCGGAAAAAGAACTGACGGAAATTTTCAGCTTGTATGGCGAAGTTTCTAATTCAAAAACATTGGCGAAGCATATTGTGGAGCATCGCAGTACATCGGCTTTAACCACTATTCAATCGTTCAAAAACATGATTGCACCTGCGGTTAAAGGCAATCCGAATAAATATCTGGCGCAGGTTTTTCAGGCATTGCGCATTCAGGTAAATGATGAACTCGGCGTATTAAAATCTTTGCTCGAGCAATTGCCCGAAGTCTTGAACAACGGCGGTCGCGCAGCAATTATCACATTCCATTCTTTGGAAGACAGATTGGTCAAAAATTTTTTTAAACAAGGAAGTTTCGAGGCAGAAGAAGAACATCCGTTTTTCAATTCAACGAAGAAAAGTCCTTTTAAAATAATTACGAAGAAGCCGGTTCTGGCATCGGAAAAAGAACTAAAAGAAAACACACGCAGCAGAAGCGCAAAGCTGAGAGTTGCAGAATTGATATAAAAAACATTTAAAAACACTTAACCCAACAACAGAAAATATTAGATGAGCCACGAAGAAAAAAAGAAGCGGAAAGTTTCCATCAGGAAAATGGTAAACTATGAATGGATTACCAAAAACATCGGCTTCTTCTTATTTCTTGCGTTGCTCACAATTTTATATATCGCCAATGGTCATTGGGCGGATAAGACTATCAGAAATATCAGCAAAAACAATAAAGAAATCAAAGATTTACAGTTTGAATACAAAACGCTGAAAAGCGAATTGATGTTTCAGACACGCGAATCGGAACTGGTAAAAGCCGTTGAAGCCAAGGGCTTGAAGATAAGTGAAACGCCGCCGATTCACATCAAACAAGAAAATAAAGACAACAGCACAAATAAATAAATGGATGTAAAGCGCGACATACTTTGGAGGGTTTACCTGTGTTTTATAGGTATTATACTCTTGTGCGCTGTTATCATTGGCAAAGCATTTTACATTCAGCAAGTACAAGGTGCGTATTGGGAAGGCATGAGCGACAGTTTGCATCAAAAGATTCAGGAAATAGCCGCCGACAGAGGAACAATTTACAGCGACGATAAACAAATGCTGAGTACGAGCATCCCGCAATTTGACATTTATATTGACTTTGACGCAGATGGATTGAGAGAAAAAAACGGCAAACGTTTTAAAAAAAATATTGATTCTTTAAGCATTGGTTTGGCAAATCTTTTTAAAGATAAAACAGCCGATGCGTACAAACAGGAATTGCTAAGCGGTTACAAAAGAGAAGTGCGTTATTATCCACTAAAAAAGAATGTCGGTTATCGTCAGTATCAGGCTTTATTAAAATTACCATTGGTAAGAGAAGGCAGAAATAAAAGCGGATTTATTCCCGAAGTAAAAAATATTCGTTTGAATCCATATCAAATGTTGGCGTTCAGAACGATTGGTTTGAACAGAGAAAATTCTCAAAATGTAGGCATCGAAGCAACTTATGATTCTGTACTGAAAGGCACACCGGGCAAGCGTTTGGTACGATTTATCGCAGGCGGTGTTGCAGTTCCTGTGGACGAATCGGCAGACATTGAACCGCAAAACGGCAAAGACATCATTTCCACCATTGATACACATATCCAAGAAATCACGGAAAATGCGTTAATGAAAATGATGATAAGCAATCAGGCTCAGCACGGCACGGCAATTGTGATTGAAACGAAGACCGGACAAATAAAAGCCATCGCAAATCTCGGCAGGCAAAAAGACGGTTCGTATTGGGAAGATTTGAACTATGCCATCATGCCGACCGAACCGGGTTCCATTTTCAAATTGGCAACAATGCTTTCCTTACTGGAAGACAAAAAAGTTACGCTGGACGAACCTGTTAATCTGGAAGGCGGGCATTGGACAATCAACGGCAGAACAGTAAACGACGCAGAAGACGATGAAAATGCAAATACTGTATTGCAGGCATTTGAAGCAAGTTCCAATGTTGGTATGGCAAAGCTGGTATATTATGCTTACAAAGACCATCCCGAACAGTTTATTAATCATATAAAAAAATTGGGACTTGGCAATTTAACAGGCGTCGATATTATGGGCGAACGGCATCCGTTTATTTCCACGCCCGGAAGCAAAGTGTGGAGTGCAACTACTTTGCCGTGGATGGCTTTTGGTTATAATAATCTGATTTCGCCGCTTGGCATTGCAATGCTCTACAATGCAATTGCAAATAACGGAGCGATGCTGAAACCTTACCTCGTTTCTGATATTATGAACGGCGCAAATGTAGTAAAACACATCGACCCTGTTGTTACAAGAACCGTTGCCGATTCCAGTGTTGTAAAGCTGTTGCAGCAATGTTTATACGGCGTTTGCAACGACCCACACGGAACAGGTTATACTTTGCTGAAAGACTTGCCGTTCAAGCTTTGCGGAAAAACGGGAACAGCGCTCGTAGCAAACGGTTCTCATGGCTATGCCGATAAAATTTACCAATCGGCATTTGCAGGATATTTTCCTGCGGACAATCCGCAATACACTTGTGTTGTAGAAATTGTGAACAGTCCGCACTCGCGCATTTATTACGGCGCAGCCGTTGCCGGACCTGTGTTTAAAGAAATTGCACAACGCTTATATACATTGTATGTACGCCGTAACAATCAGGCTCAATACGCAAGCCTGGATAGTTTGAAACCAACGAAAATGCCTTACAGCTTTATCGGCTCGGCAGATGAATTGAAAACTTTTGCAAATGGTTTTGGCATACAATATAATGGCAATATTCCTGCAAACAACGAATGGGCAACACTTACAAGCGACAGCAATGCAACAGACAAATTAGTTGCTACAAATATTCCGGAAGGAAAATCAATGCCTAATCTTTCAGGTTTCGGACTAAAAGATGCGTTGTATGTGTGCGAAAATCTGGGATTGAAAGTAAATATAAAAGGCGTCGGTCGTGTAGTGCAGCAATCGCTTACTTCCGGCGCGCCGATAGCACGAGGGCAATTAATCAATTTACAATTAAACTAAGAAAATAGTTAGTTGAAAACTTTACAGGACATATTGCATAAAGTTCATCTTACAAAAGTGAACGGTCTGCTGAACAAAAAAATTTCTTCTGTTCAGATAGATTCGCGCAAAGTTGTGACAGGCACGCTGTTCGTGGCTTTGAAAGGTGTTCAAAGCGATGGACATGATTATATTGGCAAAGCAATTTCGCTCGGTTCGCAAGCCATTGTTTGTGAAATATTGCCGAAGGAACTTGCCACAAATATTACTTATGTTCAGGTAAGCGATTCCCACGAAGCGGCGGCAATTATCGCGCATAATTTTTATAATGAACCATCCGAAAAATTAAAATTAGTCGGCGTTACCGGAACAAACGGGAAAACGACAGTCGCTACTTTATTATACAATTTATTTACAGGTCTTGGTTACAAATGCGGATTAATCAGCACCGTTCAAAATAAAATCGGCAACAAAATTATTCCCGCCACACACACAACACCTGATGCAATTTCGTTGAACGAATTACTGGCAAAAATGGCAGATAAAAATTGCACACACGTGTTTATGGAATGCAGCAGCCATGCCATTCATCAGCATAGAATTTCAGGATTGAATTTTACGGGCGCATTGTTTACTAACATCACGCACGACCATTTGGATTATCACAAAACATTTGACGAATACATCCGTGTAAAGAAAAGTTTCTTTGATAAACTAAGTTCTTCGGCATTCGCTATTTCCAACGCCGACGATAAGAACGGCAAAGTGATGCTGCAAAACACCAAAGCAAAAAAATATTTATACAGCCTGAAAACCGCAGCAGATTTCAAAGGAAAAATTCTGGAAAATGCTTTGACAGGTTTGGTCATGCTCGTCAATAATACGGAAGTTAATTTCCGGCTGATTGGAACATTCAACGCCTACAATTTGCTCGCGGTCTATGGTGCAGCCATTTGCCTGCATGAAAATGAAGATGAAGTTTTGCGTGTATTAAGCATGACGAACGGCGCTGAAGGACGATTCGACTATAAAATTAGTCCGTCAAAAATTATTGCCATTGTCGATTATGCGCACACGCCAGATGCATTAGAAAATGTTTTATCAACCATCAAAAAATTACGCAAAGGCAACGAGCAGGTAATTACGGTTGTGGGTTGCGGCGGCGACAGAGATAAAACCAAAAGACCCGAAATGGCTGAGATTGGCGCAAAACTAAGCGACCGTTTAATCATTACAAGCGATAACCCGCGCAGCGAAGACCCGAATGAAATTATCCGCGAAATGGAAGCTGGATTGGATAGCGCAGGAAGAAAAAAATCTATCAGCATTGCGGATAGAAAAGAAGCAATAAAAACGGCGGTAAGTTTTGCAAATGCAGGCGACATCATACTTGTAGCCGGCAAAGGACACGAAAAGTATCAGGAAATAAAAGGCGTAAAATATCACTTCGACGATAAAGAAGTTTTGGATGAAATGTTTGAATTGTTAGAGAAATAAAATATTTCGGTTCGTGAGACACAAACCGATGCAAAAAAATCGCCGCGAGGCGATAGAATGAAAGTTCGAGGCGAGGACGCCTCGAACAGCAACAACAAACAATCGACAACAGAAAACAAAAAATTATGTTATACAGTTTGTTCACATGGTTAAAGCAGGAGTTCAACATCTCGGGCGCAGGATTGTTTCAGTACATCACGTTCCGTGCGGCTTTGGCGATTATTTTGTCGTTGCTGATTGCGACTGTGTACGGCAAACGCATCATCAATTTTTTGCGCAGAAAACAAATAGGCGAAACCGTGCGCGACCTGGGATTGGCGGGCGAACAACAGAAAAAAGGAACGCCTACAATGGGCGGCATCATTATTTTACTGGCAATCATCATCCCGACTTTGTTGCTCGCCGACTTGCACAAAGTTTATGTACGTCTGATGTTGCTATGCACTGTATGGCTCGGTATCATTGGATTTCTGGACGATTATTTAAAATTAAAAGCAAGAAAAAAAGCGCAGCAAGCCGGAGAAAATTATAAGAAAAAAAATAAAGACGGGCTTGCCGGAACGGCAAAAATCATAGGACAAGTAGGACTTGGGATTATCATTGGCGCAACGCTTTATTTCAACAACAATGTAACGATGGAACGCGAAGTCGTTCCTTCAAACGGAAAGATTGATAAGACCGTTCGTGTTACAAATGACCAACAGGTTGTAAGAGAGGTAAACGGAGTTGAACAAAAATATGTACGCGTGAATGCACCCATTACAACGATTCCTTTTGTAAAAAATCATGAATTTAATTACGAAAGATTAATCAGCTGGCTCGGCGACGGCGCAGAAAAATATACATGGATTATTTACATTTTGGTTGTTACGTTCATCATCACGGCAGTATCAAATGGTGCAAATATTACAGACGGACTGGACGGGTTGGCTGCGGGCGTGAGCGCAATTATCGGAATGGTTTTAGGTGTACTGGTCTATGTTTCGGGCAACTATCAAATGGCAGGTTATCTCAACATTATGTACATCCCGAACCTCGGCGAACTGTCCATTTTCATCAGCGCATTTATTGGCGGTTGCATTGGTTTTCTTTGGTACAACGCTTATCCGGCGCAGGTTTTCATGGGCGACACGGGAAGTTTGGCACTTGGCGGCATTATCGCATCGCTGGCAATTATCGTGAGAAAAGAATTGCTCATACCGATTTTCTGCGGTGTGTTTTTGGTAGAAAACTTAAGCGTGATTATTCAGGTAACTTATTTCAAATACACGAAGAAAAAATATGGCGAAGGGAAAAGAATTTTCCTCATGAGTCCGTTGCATCATCATTATCAAAAGAAAGGATTTCATGAAAATAAAATAGCAATACGCTTTTGGATTATCACATTGATTTTAGTTGTATTTTCTATTGCAACACTCAAAATAAGATAAACCCCTGTCCCCTAAAGGGGGGAATTTAAACGAAGCGAATAAAAATTTATAATGAATAACGAAGTAAAAAACATTAATCAACAACAAAATTTCCCCTCTCAGGGGACAGGGGTTTTTGTTGTGCTTGGCGCAGGCGAAAGCGGCGTGGGCGCTGCATTGTTGTGGAAGCAGCATGGCTATAACGTATTTGTTAGTGATGCAGGAAAAATCGCCGATAAATACAAAAAAGAATTGCAAGAGAATGGAATTGAGTTTGAAGAGGGGCATCATTCCGAAGAAAAAATTTTATCGGCAACAGAAGTGATGAAAAGTCCCGGCATTCCCGATAAAGTTGAATTGATAAAAAAGATTCGTGCAAAAAATATTCCTGTTATCAGCGAGATAGAATTGGCATATCGGTACAAAGGCGACAGTAAAATTGTTGCGACTACGGGAACGAACGGAAAGAGTACAACTACGTCGTTAATTTATCATATCTGTAAAACGGCGGGCTTGGATTGTGCGTTGGTAGGCAACATCGGTTATTCATTTGCAAAACAAATTGCCGAAGCGCCGAAAGCTTTGTATGTAGCGGAAATCAGCTCTTTTCAGCTGGATGATATTAAAACTTTTCGTCCCGACATTGCTATTCTGCTGAACATCACGGAAGACCATTTGGACAGGTATAATTATGACATTGAAAATTACATAAAAAGCAAATTCAGAATAATAGAAAATCAAACTGCCGCCGATTACTTCATCTACAATTTGGACGATGAATTAATTACGGCTCATTTAAAATCCATTTCATTTCACTCAACACCATTACCTTTTTCTATGAAACAAGAAGTAACCAAAGGCGCATACATCAAAGACAATCAAATGATGATTAAAGCGCAGGAAGAACGTGTAACTATGAACATTTATGATTTTGTGGCATTGAAAGGTAAACACAATCAGTACAACACAATGGCAGCAGGCATAGCAGCATCGGTATTGGACATCCGCAAAGAAAAAATCCGCGAAGCGGTTCAGACGTTTGAAAGCCTCGAGCATCGTATGGAATTTGTTGCCACCATTCGCGGTGTGGATTTTATCAACGACAGTAAGGGAACAAATCTAAACTCGGTTTGGTTTGCACTTGAAAGCATGACAAAACCGACTGTATTAATCTTAGGCGGCGTGGACAAAGGCAATGACTATTCCATGATTGAAGAACTGGTAAAAGAAAAAGTAAAAGCCATTGTATGTCTCGGTTTGGACAATGAAAAAATTATTAATGCATTTAAAGATACTGTCCCCATAACAGAAACAACATCCATGAAAGATGCAGTACAAGCTGCTTACAGCCTTGCCGACAAGGGCGATGTTGTTTTATTAAGTCCGGGTTGTTCCAGCTTTGATTTGTTTAAAAATTATATGGAACGAGGCGAGCAATTCAAAGAACAGGTAAAAGAATTATAACGTCATTGCGAGCGAAGCAATCTTATAATAATTTAAAAATGATAAACGATTTATTGGACATAGAAAATTATTCATTCAAAGGCTTAACCGATAAAGCCAAAGGCGACCGATACATTTGGGCTTCTGTAGCTTTGTTGGTGCTCGTGTCGATGCTTGTTGTGTATAGTGCAACAGGTTCGCTCGCTTATAAAATGAATCATGGTAACACAGAAGTTTATCTGTTCAAGCAAATCGTATTTTCTGTAATTGGTTTAGCGGTTATTTATTTTTTGCATCGCGTCAACTATGCATTGTACTCACGCATTGCCATCATTTTATATTTCATTTCGATTCCTTTATTGTTCTACACTTTATTTTTCGGCGCAGAAATTAATGACGGAAGCCGTTGGATAAAAGTACCGATTATCAACATGACTTTCCAAACGAGCGACTTCGCGAAGCTCGCATTGTTCATGTTCATTTCACGGCAATTAAGCCGCAAGCAAAAAGTCATCAAAGATTTTAAAAAAGGTTTTCTTCCCGTGTTTGTTCCGGTTGCTATTACGTGCCTATTAATTTTCCCGGCAAACCTGTCAAATGGTTTGCTCACGGGCGCAACATCATTGTTACTCATGTTTATCGGGCGTGTAAATACCAAGCATATTTTACTCGTTATCGGCATAGCATTGATACCAATTTTTTTCCTTGTTTCTTCGGCTATGATTCATCATGCTGCGCATAAGAACGACACGGAAGACACAATTGAAAACACACAAAGCCATTCCACATTTAAACGCTTTGCAACGTGGCGCACACGCGTAGAAGACTTCATATATTCCAAACAAAAAGAAGTTCCTTACCAGGTGCAGCAGGCAAAAATTGCAATTGCCAACGGAAGTGTTTTGCACGGTTTGGGTCCGGGTAATAGCCGTCAAAGAAATTATTTACCGCAGGCGTATAACGATTTTATTTTCGACATTATCATTGAAGAATACGGCTTGTTAGGCGGCGCTTTTATCATTTTTATATACCTCATTTTTCTATATAGGTGCATAAGAATTTTCAGAAAATGTCCTTACGCATTTGGCGCATTTCTCGCACTGGGATTGAGTTTCACGTTGGTAATACAAGCGCTTGCAAATATGGCAGTCAACGTAAACATCATGCCGGTAACGGGTGTTACGCTGCCGCTAATCAGCATGGGCGGAAGTTCGTTCTTATTCACTTGCGCGGCTATCGGAATTATTTTAAGTGTAGCAAGTAACGTGGAAAAAATGGAAGGCGAGAAACAAAAGAAAGTTGTAGAGGCTATTGTAAAAGAAGAAAAACCTGAAGCATGATGTAAAAAATTTATTTGATTAACATGATTGAAAATATAAATGAATAACGATATAAAAAATAGCAAGAAAATCATCATCGCGGGCGGTGGCACCGGCGGACATATTTTCCCTGCCATTGCTATTGCCAATGCGTTGAAAGCGATTGACAGCAGCATTGAAATTTTATTCGTTGGCGCAAAGGGGAAAATGGAAATGGAAAAAATTCCGCAGGCGGGTTATTCTATCAAAGGCTTGGACATCACGGGTTTCAACAGAAGCTCCATGCTGAAAAATATTTCATTGCCATTCAAAATTATAAAAAGCTTTTATCAGGTAAAAAACATTTTTAAAGAATTTCTCCCCGATGCAGTTATTGGTGTCGGCGGCTATTCTACATTTCCCGTATTGAAATATGCAGAGAAAAAAGGCATTCCCACATTTATTCATGAATCCAATTCTTTCGCAGGAAAAAGCAATATTTTACTCGGGAAAAATGCAACTAAAATTTTCGTCGCATCGGAAGGAATGGAGAACTTTTTTCCTGCGAACAAAATTATGATTACCGGAAACCCTGTACGGAAAATTATTTCCGAATCAACCGTTACACGAAATGAAGGCATTAAATTTTTCGGTTTGGATGAAAATAAAAAAACAATTCTTGCCGTAGGCGGAAGCCTTGGCGCGCGTAGCATCAACGAAGTGATAATGGAGCATCTGATTGATATCAAAGCGCTGAATATTCAATTGATATGGCAAACAGGCAAAACCAATTCGGCACGTTATATCCATCACGGAAAGTTGGCACCGCGCAATGTATGGGTTGGAGAATTTATTCAGGACATGGACAAAGCGCTTGCCGCGGCTGATGTAGTCGTTTCTCGCGCCGGCGCAATGTCAGTTGCAGAATTATGTGTCGCAAAAAAACCTGTGGTGTTTGTGCCTTATCCTTTCGCGGCGGAAGACCATCAAACTGTAAACGCGAAAAAATTGGTGGATAAAAATGCAGCTGAAATGATAAGTAATGATGAAGCTAAAATAAAATTATTTGGCGCTGTTACGGATTTACTGATGAATGAAGAACGATGCAAAACATTGTCTGAAAACATAGGCAAACTTGCAGTTACAAACGCAAACGAAATTATTGCAAAAGAAATTTTAGCCTCCCTAAATCCCTCCAAAGGAGGGACTTATTAAAGCGAAGATTAAATGATGAATGAATACAACAAAAATATTGACACGCTTTTAAAGCTCCCCCCTTCGGGGGGCAGGGGGGCTGTTTATTTCATCGGTATCGGCGGTATCGGCATGAGCGCGTTAGCAAGATACTTCAACAGCAAAGGCGTTGAGGTAAGCGGCTACGACAGAAAAGAAACGCCATTAACTAAACAGTTAGGAAATGAAGGTATCAAAATTCATTATGAAGAAAATATTGATTTGATTCCGAAAAACGTGGATGTAGTGGTTTACACACCCGCGATTCCTGCGACACACAAAGAGTTGGTTTATTACAGAGAAAATAAATTTCTCGTATTCAAGCGCAGCGATGTATTGGGCTGGATTACCGCGCAATCGTTCAATATATGTGTTGGCGGTTCGCACGGAAAAACAACAATTACAACTTTCATTGCACATATTTTACGCGACAGCAAATATGGTTCAAATGCTTTTCTGGGCGGTGTTTCAGCGAATTACAACAGCAATTTTTGGGCAAGCAACAACAAAGATGTAAGTGTAATTGAAGCGGACGAATACGACCGTTCTTTTTTAAAGCTCTCGCCCGATATCGCAGTGGTTACGGCAATGGATGCCGACCATTTGGATATTTACGGAACAAAAGAAGAATTAGAAAATGCGTATATAGAATTTGCTTCCAAAGTGAAACCCGGTGGGCTTTTGCTGAGAAAATATGGTTTAAACAGAAGTTATGAATTATATGCAGCACATCCGCATCATTTAAAATACAGCTTTGAAGATGCGCGTGCAGATATTTATTCCTTGAACAGAACTGTTGTAAATGGTTCTTATCGATTTGACGTGAGTTACAAAAATCAAATCATTAAAGATTTTGAATTGCACATCGGTGGGCTGCACAATATTGAAAATGCAGTGGCAGCAATAGCTGTGGCTAAATGGCTAAATATTGATGAAGAAAAAATAAAACGCGCTGTTGCAAATTTCAAAGGTGTGAAACGCAGGTTTGAATATTATCTGAAAGACGATAAACATATTTTGATTGATGATTATGCGCATCATCCCGAAGAATTAAATGCATTGATAAGCGGCATAAGAAGTTTGTTCAGTGATAAATTGACAGTTGTTTTTCAGCCGCATTTATACAGTCGCACAAAAGATTTTGCAGATGAATTTGCAAAGGCTTTGGACAAAGCAGATGAAGTGATTTTGTTGCCTATTTATCCCGCACGCGAGTTACCGATGGAAGGTGTTACAAGCGAATTGATTTTGAATAAAATGAAATTGGACAACAAAAGAATATTATCGAAAGAAGAATTATTAAAAACAATACAAGCCGAAAACCCGCGACTGGCGGCATTTTTAGGCGCAGGCGACATTGATGAATTATTGATTCCCGTAAAAGAAATTTTGGAAGCGCAATAAAAATGTTGAAGAAGAAGCTCATAATCACTTTGTGGATTTTGCTCGGTGTTGCAGCAACGGGGCTCCTGTTTATTGCCGCAAAAGAGAAAGGTGAAAAACTGTGCAAAGGCATCAACGTCGAGATAAGTAAAAACGCAAAGCAGGTTTTTGTAGATGAAAACGGCATCAAAATTAAAGTGAGCGAAAACGGCGGAAAAGCAGGCATTCCAATTAATAAAATCAATGTAAAGCAAATTGAATCAGAGCTTGAAAAAGATGCATGGATTAAACAGGCAAAACTGTATTTCGATAACAATCAAATATTACAAATAGATTTAAAAGAAAGCGACCCTGTGGCAAGAATTTTTACGATAACCGGCAATTCATTTTATATAGACAGCAGCGGAAAATATCTGCCTGTGAATAGCAATGTAATTGCCAGAGTTCCCGTATTTACAGGGTTTACAAGCAATAAGCAAAAGCTGTCTTCGCCGGACAGCGCATTACTGCAAAGTGTAAAACAGGTCGCAAACTTTATCATCAGCGATACATTTTGGACAGCGTATGTTTCGCAGATAAATATTTTGCCAAATACGGAATTTCAGATTATTCCTGTTGTCGGCAACCAGATTATCGACATTGGCAATGCAGATAATTTGCCCGATAAATTTAATCGTTTGTACAGTTTTTATCGTCAGGTTTTGAGCAGAACGGGCATCAACAAATACAAAGAAATCGATGTTCAGTACAAAGGTCAGGTAGTTGCATCAAATGGTATGAAAGATTCAACAGCAGCATTATTACAACGCAATAATATGCCTGCAACACCGGATTCTGAAATTATCAGGTTAGATAATGTCGCGCGGGTAAATTCGCCCAACAAAACAAAAACAACTCAACATAAAACGAAACAAATTATACATAAAATAAACACAACTAAAACCAATAAATCATGAATGAACACACACACAACACCGAAGAAGTAAATGCTGCATTTCACAGCGACGCCCCTATTATCGTAGGTCTTGACATCGGCACTACGAAAATCGCGGCTATCGCAGGAAGAAAAAATGCACAAGGCAAACTTGAAATTCTTGGCTTTGGTCATGCACCAAGCAACGGCGTGCAACACGGACAAGTGTTGAACATCGATCAAACCGTGCGCGCGATTGAAACCGCAATGGACAATTGCAGGCACAGCAATCCCGATTTGGAAATCAACGAAGTATATGTAGGTATTGCAGGTCAGCACATCAAAAGCCTGCAAACACGCGGCGACATTGTACGTCAGAATCCCGACATTGAAATTGAGCGACACGAAATCGAGCAATTGATTGCCGACCAACGCAAGACTTTTATTCCTGCCGGCGACCAAATCATTGACGTAATTCCGCAAGATTTTCATGTAGATAATTTTCAATCCATCAAAGACCCGATTGGTTATAACGGCGTAAAAGTGGGTGCAAATTTTCACATCATTACGGGCGATAGAAACGCGATTAAAAACATTAACCGTTCGGTAGAAAGAAGCCGTTTAAAAACTAAAGACCTCGTTTTGCAACCATTGGCTTCGTCCGCAGCCGTATTGAACGAAATGGATATGGAGGCAGGTGTTGCTGTTCTCGACATCGGCGGCGGCACTTCCGATCTTGCGATTTTTTACGAAGGAATGCTAAAGCATACGGCTGTAATTCCTTTCGGCGGGGAAAACATTACCAACGATATCAAAATGGGGCTGGGCGTATTGAAGCAACAAGCCGAAGCCATGAAAAAGCAATTCGGCTCTGCATTGACCGATGAAGCAAAAGCCAACGCATTTATTACCATTCCTGGAATGCGCGGCTTGCCCGCACGCGAAATAAGCGTGAAAAATCTGGCAAATATTATCCAGGCAAGAATGACCGAAATATTGGAATTTGTAACGTATCACTTAAAGCAAGTCGGCTTGGACAACCGCAAGCTCAACGGCGGCATCATTCTCACAGGCGGTGGTTCGCAACTCAAACATTTAATTCAATTGACAGAATACGTTACAGGCTTGAACGCGCGCATCGGTTATCCGAACGAGCATCTCGCACCAAGCCATGTTGACCAGTTGAAAAATCCTGTGTATTCAACATGTTTGGGCTTGATTTTAAAAGGCGAAAGCGATTATGAAAACAAGACAAAAAACTTTGAAAAATCAAACGTTTCCAAGCATCAGCCGCAGGTTATTTTAACTTCGGAAACTCAGGAAGCAACTGTCAAAGAAAAAGAAGTGAAAGTGCGACAGCCTAAACAACCGTCAAAATTCTGGACTAAATTCAAAGACAGTCTTATTGATATTTTCAAAGAAGAAGAAGACTCTGTAATGAACTAAAATAATTAGCTCAATATAAAATCCGGTTTAAAAACTACTAACCATTAAAATTTAGAATTATGATAGACTTTGATATCCCCAAACAACGCTCCTCGATTATTAAAGTAATCGGCGTTGGCGGCGGCGGCGGAAATGCCGTAAACCACATGTTTTCACAGAAAATCGAAAACGTAGATTTTATTATTTGCAATACCGATGCGCAGGCTTTGGACAACAGCGCCATCCCCAATAAAATTCAGCTTGGACCACATCTCACGCAAGGTTTGGGTGCAGGCGCAAATCCCGAAATCGGCAAGCAGGCAACAGAAGAATCGCTGGAAGAAATAAAACGCATTCTTGAAGTAAATACCAAGATGGCATTTGTGTGCGCAGGCATGGGCGGCGGCACCGGAACAGGCGGCGCGCCTATCATCGCAAAAATTTGTCAGGACTTGGGAATTCTTACAGTCGGCATCGTAACCACGCCTTTTTCTTTTGAAGGACCGAAAAGAAAAAACCAGGCTGAAAACGGTATTAAAGAATTAGAACCGCATGTAGATACTTTGCTCGTCATCAGCAATGATAAATTGCGTATGCAACACAAAAACCTGAAAATGCGTGAAGCATTTGGTAAAGCAGATGATGTGCTTTCAACGGCTGCAAAATGTATCACAGATATCATCAACAGCAACGGACAAATCAACGTGGACTTTGCCGATGTTTGTACCGTAATGCGCAAAGGCGGCGTGGCTATTCTCGGAAGTGCCATTGAAGAAGGCGACAACCGTGCGCAGACTGCAATTGAAAATGCCATCAACTCTCCTTTGCTGAACGACAACAATATCAGCGGTGCAAAATGGATTCTGCTCAACATCAATACCAGCGAAGGCGATTATGAATGCGGAACGGATGAATTTGAATTGATTAATGACTTCGTTCGTCAGAAAGCAGGCGAAAATACCGATGTAATCGTAGGTATGGGCATCGATGAATCTTTAGGTAAAGGATTGTCCGTAACGCTGATTGCGACAGGCTTTTCACATAAAGACCCGTTTGCCGAAAAAGCAGATTATGAAACAATTCCGCAGAAAGATAAAGTGATTCTCACACTCGATGTTCAGGAACCAAAACCAATCATTATTCCAATTAAAGAAGAAGTTGTAACGCCTGAACCCATAACTAAAACACAAGCGGAACCGGAAATAAAACAAACAAAAACGTTAACCGAAGAAGAAGCGTTACAGCCGACGTTGACTGAAGTGGAAGAAACCGTTGCACCCGTTCAGCAAGTTATTGAAAAACCTGTAATTGAAACGCAAACAGAAGCGCCGGTTCATTTTTCTTTAGAAGAAGAAGTGAAAGATGAACAGCCGGAATTTAAGTATGAAGAAAAAACTGTTGAAGAAGTTCAGCCGAAAGCCGAACCTATACCAAGTTTCCTGAGCAAGCCAAGCAATATTTATGCTTCGCAGTCCGCACCGAAGCAAGAGGAAAAACCGCAGCAAAGAGCGACAGTAACAATGCCCGCACAGGAAGAAGAATCTTTCCGGATGGTGTATAAAGAAGTTGCATCTGCACCGCAGCCTGTTGTTGCAAACGCGCTCGGCAATCAGGAAGAATTAAGCGATGAAGAACTAAAGCGCAAAAAAGCTGAAGAACGTATTCAGAAACTACGAAATCTTTCGTACAATTTTTCCAACAACGACCCAAGCGGAGATTTGGATGCAGTACCGGCGTACGTACGCCGCAATTTGGAAATGCTTGACGGAGTTTCCGGCAATGTACCTGAAAACTATTACAGCAAATACACGGTAAACAAAGACGATAAAACAGGCTCAAACATATCAAGCATCAATGCTTTCTTAGAAGGCAAAAAGCCCGATTAATATTTTTTCATGGTTTTGAAGTTGGTTTTTAGTTGTTAAATCCCCCGAAGTTTCGGGGGATTTTTTTATTATCAATTCCCGGAAAATTTTCTTAATGCCCGCTTTGCAAATATTCTTTCAGCACATCTGATTGTGGGTTTCCAAAAACTTTTTCCGGCGCGCCTTGTTCAATTATTTCGCCGAAATACATGAACACAACATTGTCTGCAAGGCGCTGCGCCTGCCGCAGAATATGCGTTACCACTATTAGCGTATAATCATTTTTTAAATCGAGAAATTTCTCTTCAATCTTTTTACTGGAAATCGGGTCGAGCGCCGATGTAGGTTCATCAGCCAGAATAATTTCCGGTCCCACAGCCAGGCCACGCGCGAGGCACAACCGTTGTTGTTGCCCGATGGATAGTCTTGTAGCGGGCGAATGCAACCTGTCTTTTACTTCGTCCCAAAGTCCCGCATCGCGCAGGTTTTGCTCCGCACTTAGCTGTAATTTTTCCTTGTCTTTGATGCCTTTTATTTTCAGTCCGTAAGTAATATTTTTATAAATGGACATCGGCAAAGGAAACGGTTTTTGCGACAGCAATCCCATCTTCTGGCGGATGCGCGTAAGGTCTTGTTTGGGATGAAAAATATCTTCGCCATCTATCAACACTTCTCCTTTTACCGACAGTTGCGGATGTAAATCAGTAAGCCGGTTTAAGCATTTGAGCAAAGTAGTTTTGCCGCAGCCCGAAGGACCGAGCAACACCGTGATTTTATTGCGCGGTATTTCCAGGTTAATATTTTTCAAAATAGGCGCATTGCCCGCCGTTACATTTAATCCTTTTATTTGAATGATGCTGTCTGACATTTTTATAAAATATTTCGCTTGTATTTTTTAGTGCTTAATCTCGATACAATGCTGATGATTAGAATGATTCCGGTCAATATCAATGCGGCAGCATACGCTCTTTCCTTTACTTCGGGAATGGACGAGCTTAGCTGGAAAAATATGGCTAAAGGCAAAGTGGCGGTCGGGTCTTGTAAAGAATGCGGAATGCGGTCGGTGTAACCAGCCGTGAATAAAACCGATGCCGCGTCACCGATGCCGCGCCCGAAAGCGAGCAAAATGGCGGTAATAAATCCCGGCAAAGCCTGACGAAAAAATACGCTGTAAGCCGTACGTGTTTTGGTAGCGCCTAAAGAATATGACGCTTCCAGCAAGCCGCTGGGTATCGTTCTGATGACTTCATCCAATGCGCGGATAAAAATGGGAACGATAAATAAAGTTACCGTGATAATGCCCGCCAGCAACGAAGCGCGTAAATGAAAATACGTCATCAAGGCAAAGCCGAACGCGCCGAAAACGATGGACGGCACGCCCCACAACGCATCCAGTAAAAAACGTAAAACGCTTACCCAGCGCTTGTTCCGGAGAAAATGAATATTCATTCCCAACGCAACCGGCAAGCCGATAAGCACTGCCAGAAAAGTGGAACCTAAAGCTAAGTATAGCGAACCGACAATGGCGTTGAGTATGCCACCGCCTTTGCCAAAATAAAACCCGCCTTGCGGCACTTCAGAAATTATTTGCCACGACAAGGCGTGCCAGCCTTTTTTAATGATGACCCAAAGAATAAGAATGAATACAAGTATGATACTCGCGGTAACCAATTTCATTAATCCTAAAAAAATTTGTTCTTCAATTTTCTTCTTCATCCGTATATTTTTTATTTATTACGTTGATAAACTAATGAATTAGTCAGTATGTTAAACAGGATAATAATAATGAACAATAACAACGCAGATAACATCAACGCCGAACCGTACATTGGAATGGACATCATATCGCCGTAATTGTTGGCAATGAGCGCGGGCAAAGGATAAGCCGGCTGGAACACATTGTGCGGCACCTGCACCACGTTGCCCACAACCATCAGCACGGCAATAGTTTCGCCCAGCGCTTTGGAAATGCCTAAATTCAGCGCGGCGATAATGCCCGTTTTCCCTTGTCTTAATAAAACTTTTTTTATCGTTTCCCAATACGTTGCTCCTAAAGAAAGCGAAGCTTCTTTCAGTTCTATGGGAATGTTTCGCAGCACTTCCATCAGCATATTCAACATATACGGCACGGACATGATGGCAAGTACTACGCCGCCGGACAAGAGACAATAACCTGTGGACGTAAGACCAAATGCAGGCGCAATGTGCTCGCCAATGAGCGGAACAACAACCAGTACACCCCAGACACCATACACTACCGAAGGAATACCTGCCAGCACATCAATAATAAAATACATGGTTTGCATGAGCCTGCGCGGCGCATATTGGGTAAGATAAATGGCTGCCAGCACACACACCGGCGCCGACAAAATAAAAGACAACAACGTTACCAGCAACGACCCGATAATGAACGGAAAGAAGCCAAACTTCCCTTCCAGCGGCGACCAATCGGATGAACCAATCAGCCGGAAAAAAGAATGTGTTCGCAGCAATGGCAGGGATTCAAGCACAAGCCCCAAACCGATTGCCAACGGTAACAACAGTAGGAAAAATGTTGCTACGTTCAGCCACGTATTTGAAATCCTGTCTGTCCATTTTCGTGGGATGGAGAAAAACGTTGTCATCTTTATTTGCCGTTTTCTTGAGTTAGTATTATTTCAGTTTTGCCAATTGCGCATCAATCTTTTCTTTGGGCAAAGGCACATAACCGGCGGCTTTCACATATTGTTGTCCATCAGTAAGCACCCATTTTAAAAAATCAATAATTTGCGGATTGGTTGGTTTTCCTTTTGTAAGAAAATATAAATCCCTCGCGGGCGGTGAAGGATAACGTCCGTCTGCAATGGCAGCCAAAATACTGTCAGCATTGTCGTAGAAATTTTCATCGGAATCTATTACTCGATTATTATTTTCATCAATCGGCGCTACATCAATGCCCGGTCTTTTTTTGCCTGTGGTAATATCATAAGCATAAGCCACATTATTGAAACCGATTCCGTATTGGTCTTTGGCTACGGCATCTGCCAAACCCGGGTCGCCGAAAATTCCCGTGCCTTTGATATTGCTTTGTTTGCCGCCGAAATACGCCGCCCAGGTGTCTGCCGCTCCTGCCGCATCGGAGCGCGTATAAACAGCAATGTTGTGGTTATCCGTTGTATCCAGCAGGCTTCCCCACGTAATATTTTTTCCTGAAAAATAAATTTCTTTCAGTCGGTCGTGTGTCAATCCTTTACGATGAATCAAATCCGCCAAAGGATTTTTAGCGCTGAAAGTGGGCACTACCGCATCTTTCGCCACAGCAAAAAGTACCACGCCTTTTTGTTCTTCTTCGGGTGTGAGCGCACGTGAAAACATTGCAATGTCCGCCGCGCCCGCCAATGCATCAGTCAAACCCTTTCCTGCACCGCCGCCCGAAACATCGAACCGTGCATCAGGATGCAGTTTTTTATATTCTTCCGTCCACTTTACACCCAAAGGATATAAAGCAAATGCGCCGCTGATAATAATACTTTTATCATTATTGCTTTTGCACGACAGGAAATAAAACGGAAGTGACACGAGTAAAATTCCGGTAATGATTTTCTTTATTTGCATGATATAATTTTTAAGTGAATTAATGTTTTTTGTAAAAATTAATGGTGTGATAAATCGTCAGTCGTGCAATGTTGTAGTGATAATATTGCGTGCCTGAACTGCGCTCCTGGAAGTAATCCATGTAGCCGACTTCTACCTGCAGATTTTTAACGATGCCGTAATTCAAAGCAATGTATGCACGGTTTTGATCGAAAGTGTTATAAACAATGGAATGTCCTAAATTCAGCATGATTTCGTCCGAGGCTTTTACGCTTAAAGTACCTTTGGCTGTTTCTGCTTTGACTATTGGATATGTCAATTGAAGCTGGTAACGGAAACGCCCTTTAAAGGAATATCCGTTCATCAGTTCAGTACTTGTACTGTTATGTGTCCATCGTTCTTCCAGACGGAAACGCTGTTTGATGGATAGATTTTTTATTTTCTGTGAATAGGTCAACTCTTCATGAGGCCGAAGCTCTGGAACCGTTACTGCCGTTGGCTTTGAAGGGTCGGCAGGATTAGACGTTCTGTAATAAGTAAAGCCTGCACCCCCGCTCCAGCCTGCACCAAGCTTGCGTGTAAAAGTAACGCGAGGCAATACCCAATTGCTTTGACGGCTGCCCTTCATAAACCGCCTGTCGTCAATTTCAAGATCAATGTTCCATTTCGGCGAAATATTGTATTTGCCGTAATAGCGCATCCAATATTGACCGTGATGCGTTACTTGCTTTTGTGCATAAAGAGTCGTTGCATAGCCTGTTGACAACATTAACAGCAAAAGCAGATTTATATATATTTTATTCATTAATATTAATTTAGTTACATAAAATTTTAATTATAATAGATAAAAGTGTCCTTTTATCTGCAACAACCAGAAAGTCCACCAGCGGGACCAGTTAAATATATAATAATCATATATCTGCACTTATTAGTCTATAAAAACAATAGACTATTTAAATAAAAAACTTTATTGTAAAAAAATATTCTATTCATATCTTATATAGCCGCGATTAAAAAAGGAAATCAAATAAATAGTCTATCTAATTTATAGACTAAATAAATAAAAGATTAATTACTTGGCAGCAAATATATACTATTCGTATAATCTCTGCCAAATAAATATGAATTAAACTTGCAACGTCATCAAATATACTTCCCAATTTTTTCCAGCAGTTCCTGCGTTTTAAAAGGCTTTACCAACCATTCGGCAAACAATTCTTTTTTCCCTTTTGAATCCTCTGCGTCAAAACCCGTAAGACAAAAAACAGGAACAAAAGCATTATCGCTTTTGGACGTTTTTATTTTGTCGGCAAATTCAAAACCATTCATACCAGGAAGTCCAATGTCGGTAAGTATAAGCGCATATTTATCTGAATTAATCAAAGATAATGCGCTTTCAGCATTGTCAGAAACCTGCACGATATAACCGTTTTTCGTTAGTAATTGAGAGAGAAATTTTTGATTAAACTTATCATTTTCTACTATCAGTATTTTCTTGTTTTTTGGCAGCACAGCATTTGCTTTGGGTTCTTTTTTTATCGTTTTCGGACCTTCGTCTTTTGCTTTTTGTGTATCATAAGGAATATCCAATACGAACTCCGTTCCTTCATTTATTTTGCTGGTCACGGATATTTTTCCTTTATGTAAATCCACAATCTTTTTTACAATATTCAAGCCCAAACCACTGCTGCCTGCAACTACTTCATTTTTATGTTCGTTGGTCGAAAATTCGTCAAAAATATGCGGCAGGTCTTTTTCCGAAATACCAATTCCTGTATCGCGAATAACAATGTGTAATAATACTTGTTTATTAGCGGCAGCATTCAGATTTGCTTCAATAGTAACGCTTCCTTTATCGGTGTATTTAATGGCGTTGCTTATCAGATTCAGCAGCATCTGGCGCAATTGAAAAGCATCTCCATATACTTCTTTATTGGTACTGTCGTTTATTTTTCCTGTAAGCTGTAAATTCTTTTGCTTTGCCTGAATAGCAATACCTGCAAGAATCTCGTTGATGATTATTGACGGATTAAACGGCTGTGATTCCAGTTTGAACTTACCTTTTTCAATTTTTGTAAAATCCAAAACATTATTGACTACGGACAATAACATTCCGGACGATAGTTTGATGGCGTTAATCACTTCTGCCTGATGTGTACTGTCGTTTTTAATATCCAACTCATTAGCAAAAGAATTTATGGAGTGCAACGGCGTACGGATTTCGTGGCTCATTGTTGCCGTAAATTCACTTTTGAGACGCGCATAATTTTCCGCCTGTAATTTGGCTTTGTTGAGCGCCAGCTCATTTTTGTACAATAAAAATAAAACACTAAGAATGCCAAGCGAAAGTATGATACTGAAAATGGTAATATATGTATTGTTGATTTTCAAATTGTGTGTAAGAAAACTGGCATTACGACTCAATGCGGCATTGCGTATTTGCTGCGCCTCAAGTTCATTTCTCTTTAATTCCTGCAACAATGTTTGCAAATCGTTAAACAACCTGTGATTCGCATCAAGCACGTTTTTTTCTTTTTCTTTCAGATTTCCTAATGCCCTCTCTCTGCCTTTGAAATCCGAGACTTGCAACTGTAACACCCTGTTTTCGTACTGCATTTTTACAGAATCTTTTGCAAAGCGCTGCACCAGCATTTTATCAACCAGCGGCATGGAAGTATCCTGCTTGTTTTTAATGGCATCGCCTATTCTGCCGAATAATCCTTTTTTCTTTTTGGGTTGCGGCGCCTGTGTTGTATGTGTCGTATCCACTTCAAACATTGAAGTATCCAGCGGCGGCAACGTGTGATGAACAAACTTCGGAGCGCCTACCGGTTTCACACTATTATCCATCAGTAAGGAATCGACCAACAACTGAGCTTTCAAAAACAGTTGTGTTTTTATTTGCTTGTCCTGAACAAGTTCTGCAAGATTATCTTCATTTGCCTGGTTGCTGCTTAAGGAATCTATCAACTGCGCTACCGATTTCAACTGAGAAGTAAATGCCGTGTAATAAGGTTTCTCGTTGTACAAAGCGTACATACGTGCATTGTTTTCTGCGATATATAGTAGCCCTAAAGCGCTGTCGATTTTTTCTTCATCGCTGTGGTTTTTGGACAAATCATTTACCGTGGAACTTAATTTTGCAGAGTTCTTGTTATAGTTTGCCGTAAAAAAAGTGAGAAAAGCAAGTGCAATTACTAAAAATACTATGATTATAAACCCGTACTTTGAGTTGAGCGTCAAACGTGTTTTCATAAATGATTTTGGTTAATCGCCGCTAAAGATACGGAAAAAATAAGTACCGGTATGGGTTATAAGGTGTTTTAAATTGGTTGTTTTACCCCCTCCCGGTACTCTTGTTCATTTCTCTGTTATGAAAATTTCTCTACCACAAATGTAGAACGCGGAAGAAAAGCAGAGTGTAGAAAAAAGCAGATTCTTATGTAGTAATTTTTCTACAAGCGTTTTATATGTCGTAGAATTTGAAAACGTCCATCATTTCGGGAACAGACTGCACGGATAGTTTTTCGAAAATACGGTTTTTGTATGTGCTGATGGTGGACACGTGGATATTAAGCTCGTTAGAAATATCTTTCAGGCGCATACCTTTCATAAGCCGCGTGGCAATTTCCATTTCCCTGTTGGATAATGAATGGAAAGGATTTTCATCGAACGCTTCTTTTTTAGCAGAATTAAAAATCAGGCTGTCTTTCAAATCATCACTCAGATAGTTGCCGGAAGTAAACATCCGCTCGAGCGCTTTTTTTACTTCATCTTCTTTTGCCAGCTTGTTTAAAAAACCGTTAGCCCCTGCGTGAATGTACCGCAAGCCATGAAGCTGAGCGTCCAAAGCAGAGAAAACTAAAATTTTAGTAGAGGGTTGTTTTACTTTAATATAATCCACTGAAGACTGAAACGACCCTTGAGGCATATTGACATCCAATATCAATAAATCAAATTTTTCTTTTTCTACCAAGTCCAATACCATTGCGTAATTATCCGCCTCAACAACAGTAGCATGAGGTCGTAATTTCTTCAACATCATTGCCATCCCTATTCGTACAATACCATGGTCATCCGCTATTAAAATCTTCTCATTCATATTCCATGTATTTTATCCTGAAATCCGCATATTATATAACTCAAAACATATTGCAACACATCTTTGTTTAACGGGTGCGGCACTTAACTTTCCACCCAATATACCTGCCAAATCTTTTGCAAACAACAACCCGGAACTCAGTGTCTCCGACTCATTCATTACATTTATTCCCGAAATTTCTTCAAATGTGAGTATATCAAAAACAGACGATGCAGTATTTTCTACCTCTGCTTTTATGCTAATTACCAATGTGTGCTCTTCATTCAATAATAAATCTAAAATAACATCTTTTTCCGAAATTGAAAATTTAATTATGTTTTCAAAAACTTTCCTCAAAACAAATTGCACTACAACCGGGTCTGATAAAAAGTTCAACTTTTCATCTCCTGCAAACGACAATTTCATTTTCTTTTGCTGCAATCGGTTCGCAAAGAAATGGTTAATCTCTTCATACAAACTCCCCGCATTAATAACCGAAACAACCGGTTTATAAATATCTTCCTGAATTTTTATCCACTCCCATGTTTTTTGAAATACACTTAGGTTGTTATCCGCCACGGCTCTCAGCTCCGGCAACAATTCCTGCAACATATCAGGCGAAGCCATTCCGCTTTCAACAGCTTCTATAAGCCACATAATATTGGCAAACATTCCCTTAACTTCATGACCCAAAAAAGCAATCAACTTATTCCTGTACCGAAGACTTTGTTCCAGCACAGCAATTTTGTTCTCTCCAAGTGATTGTTTATGAGAATGTTCCATAACACTGCAAAAGTATAACGATATTCATATTTAAAAAAGAAATAACTCTGTATCTATCAAATATTTATGAATCAAAAATTCTGTAAGAACACTTGCAATCTTTCTCCGAAAAAGTATTTTCTATCGTAAAAAGATAAAAAGTACCATAAAACATAGAAAAAGTTTTATCATAAAAAAAGACCGGAATCTACCTTTGAATCATAAACAATTGAATCATGAGCAAAGAAAAAATCCCCGTTTATGATATATGCAATCTTACAAAAGATAAATGCATAACCGATGATTTTCTCGTTGAGCGCTTTCATAATTATCTCAAGATTCATTATGCACAATTGCATTATCCGCACAGGCATTCATTTTATCATCTTGTGCTGTTCACAAAGGGCAACGGATTTCACACAATAGATTTTCAAAAGTTCAAAGTAACGCCGTATCAAATCTATTTTATGTCGCCGGGACAAGTACACAGCTGGCATTTTGAAAACAATGTGGAAGGCTATGTCATCAATTTTTCCGATACATTTTTCAGGTCGTTTTTGTTATCGCCAAATTATCTGGAACGCTTTCCTTTTCTTACCGGAAACGTTGCGGAATGCTGTTTCAGGCTTCCGGCTTCTATTCAACAGAAAACACATGCATTGCTGGAAGAAATGATTAAAAAGAATGAACAGCCCGATAATGATAAAGATATTTTCAGAATATTATTGCTGAAGCTTTTTCTCGACATACATTCAGCTCGTGCTACAAAAGAAAAGAAACCTGTTCCACAGCTGAAGCAACAATTACTGCAATCGTTTAAAAGCCTTATTGATAAACATTACAGCACGCTAAAACTCCCAAAAGAATATGCCAATTTGTTACACATTACACCAAATCATCTCAATGTCTTGTGCAACGAAATGCTTGGCATAACGGCAGGCAAAATGATTCGCGACAGGCAAATTCTTGAAGCAAAACGTTTACTCATCAACGCCGATATGACGATTACAGAAATAGCATCTATGCTCAACTTTGAGGATAATTCTTATTTTAACCGCTTTTTCAAAAAAAGCGAAAGCATCACTCCAAATGAATTCAGAAAACAATTAAACAACATACAAAATTTATAATAATGGAAACAACAGAAATTGCAGCGGTACACACATCGAATAGACATACACATAAACCGAGTTTTTTAAGATTATTTCAGTGCAAATGCCCGCGTTGCCGCGAAGGGAATATGTTTGAAACGCAAAATCCTTACAAGCTGAAAATTTTTATGAAGATGAATGAAGTCTGTCCTGTTTGCGGGCAGCCGTTAGATTTGGAAGTTGGCTTTTATTATGGTTCAAGCTATGTGAGCTATGCACTCACAGTTGCACTCAGCGTGGCATCGTTTGTTGCATGGTGGACACTATTTGGTATCTCCTGGCAGAACGACAGCATTTTTCACTGGCTTACATTTACTATTATTTTGCTGATTATTGTTCAGCCTGCAATCATGCGCATTGCACGTACTTTATGGTTGGCAATTTATGTACGATACGACAAAAACTGGAAAACCAATCCACCGAAAAAAGCCGAACGCATGATTGAAGAATATAAAAATGCGTGGTAACATTTTTACGAAAACCTGTCTTTACATTTAGCCTGTCGTTTAAACGGCGGGCTTTTTTGTTTATTAAAAAATAACATTTTCTGAAACAGATGATTAATTTTTATAACCGACCTTGAAAAAAATTTTTATATCTCTCCAATTTCAAACATCATACGCATGAAACTACAAAACCAAATCGCAATCATCACAGGCGCCAGCAGCGGCATTGGCAAAGCTGTTGCAAAATCACTCGCGCTCGAAGGCGCAAAAGTTATTATCAACTATCCTTTTGAAAAAACTAAGGCTGATGCACAAGCTGTGCTTGACGACATTAAACAAGCAGGTGGAGACGGCATTATTTTTCAAGCCGATGTAAGCAAGGAAACCGATGTACAAAATATGTTTGCTGCAACCATTCAACAATTCGGCACGGTCGATATTCTTGTGAACAATGCGGGCATTCAAAGCGATGCGCCTTTTGAAGAAATGACGTTGGATAAATGGAACGCCGTGATTGGCGTGAATCTTACAGGACAATTTCTTTGTGCACGGGAAGCGATTAAAGAGTTTTTACGCAGAGGAATCGACGAAACAAAATCCGTTGCGGCAGGAAAAATTATCTGCATGAGCAGCGTGCACCAAATTATTCCGTGGGCAGGACACGCAAACTATGCAGCGAGCAAAGGCGGCATCAATATGCTGATGCAAACATTGGCGCAGGAATTTGCGCCAAAAAAAATACGCATCAACAGTATTTGTCCCGGTGCTATTCAAACGCCCATCAATCACAATGCGTGGGCAACGCCGGAAGCATTGAACAGTTTATTAACTTTGATTCCATATAAAAGAATAGGGCAGCCGGAAGATATCGGTAAAGCCGCAGTTTGGCTTGCAAGCGATGAAAGCGATTATGTGTGCGGCACATCTATTTACGTTGATGGCGGCATGACGCTGTTTCCTGGCTTTACAACGAACGGATAAAATCAATTTGATAATTTGATATTAGGATATTTATATATTGCAATATTACGATAGATTGAAATTTACTTTGAATCTATATTAAATATCCCAATATCTTAATTTCTGACTTATAATGAACGAAGAACAAAAACGCATACAAGACCCTGCATGGAAAATCTGGGGACCATACATGAGTTATCGCCAATGGGGAACCGTACGTGAAGATTACAGCCCAAACGGCGATGCATGGAACTCCACAACACACGACATGGCTCGCTCCAAAGCATGGCGGTGGGGGGAAGAAGGAATCGCCGGAATATCCGATGAACAAGGCGTTTTAAACTTTGCATGGAGTTTCTGGAACAAGCATGATGCCATTTTGAAAGAAAGATTTTTCGGATTGACCAACGAAGAAGGCAATCATGGAGAAGATGTGAAAGAATTGTATTATCATCTCGACTCCTCTCCTACGCATTCTTATATGAAAATGTTGTACAAATATCCGATTGCAGCATTTCCTTACGACAATCTCGTTGAAGTAAATAAAAATCGCTCGCGCAATGAACCGGAATTTGAATTATATGATACAGGAATTTTCAATGACGATAACTATTTCGACATCATTGTCGAATACGCCAAAGCCTCGCCGACAGACATCTTAATAAAGATTACCGTGAACAATTTATCGAACAATGATGCTTCAATAAATATTATTCCGACTGTTTGGTATGCCAATAATTGGTCTTGGTTTCATAATTCATACAAACCAAATATTACCTGCATTTCAAAAAATACATTGTTGCTGGAAAACGAAAATTTTGGAAAATATTATTTGCACGTAAAAGAGGCAGCGCAAGTTTTGTTCTGCGAAAATGAAACCAATAATCGTCGCTTATACAATTCTTCCAACGATTCCAATTATGCAAAAGACGGCATCAACGATTATATTATTCATGGAACTAAAAACACCGTTAATCACGAAGAAGGAACAAAAGCAGGCATTAATTATGATGTAACTATTCCCGCACAAGGAACAGTTTCTTATTGTTTACGACTGAATCAAAACAAGGTAAACAAAGTGTTTGACGACTTTGACGGAATTTTTAGTCTTAGACAGAAAGAAACAGATGAATATTATGAAGAGTTGCAACAAGGAATAAAAAACGAAGATGAAAAATTAATTCAGCGACAAGCGTTTGCAGGAATGTTATGGAGCAAGCAAGTGTATCATTACAATGTGGAAGTGTGGCTCAACGGCGATGAAAAAATGCCGCCACCACCACCGGAACGCAAGCTGGGGCGCAATTCCGGTTGGCGGCACATTAACAATAACTACGTTATTTCCATGCCCGACAAATGGGAATATCCCTGGTATGCCACATGGGACCTGGCTTTCCATTGCATCAATTTTGCAGTAATTGATTCGGATTTTGCTAAGGACCAATTGCTGCACTTCACACATGACTGGTATATGCACCCAAATGGACAGTTGCCTGCTTATGAATGGGACTTCAGCAATGTAAATCCGCCTGTTCATGCTTGGGCGACGTGGCGCGTTTATTTGATGGATGAAAAAATAAAAGGCAAGCCTGATGTCGAATTTTTAAAAGCCGTTTATCACAAGCTGCTGTTGAATTTTACATGGTGGGTCAATCGCAAAGACCGTGAAAACAACAATATCTTTGAAGGTGGATTTCTTGGTCTGGACAATATTGGCGTATTCGACAGAAACGCCGTATTGCCGCACGGCGTTGAACTGGAACAATCCGACGCCACAAGCTGGATGGCGATGTATGCACTCAATATGATGCGTATTGCACTGGAACTTTGCAAGTTTGACCTTGTGTATCAGGATATGGCTTCTAAATTCTTTGAACACTTTTTAAATATTGCCGATGCAATGGAAAATCTCAACGGCGATGGCAAAGGGCTTTGGGATTATCAGGATGAATTTTATTATGACCGGCTGCATTCCAAAGATGGCATAGACATTAGCGTAACGCTTCGTTTACGAAGCATTGTGGGCATTATTCCTTTGTTTGCCGTTGAGGTGATTGATGAAGAAAGCCTGCAGCACGCGCCTAAGTTTATCGAACGCATGAATTGGCTTTTTAAAAATAAACCGCAACTTGCCGCACTCGTTTCGCGTTGGGAAGAACCGAATAATACACAACATTTATTGTCTTTGCTACGCGGGCATCGCATGAAAAAAATATTGGAACGTGTATTGGATACAAATGAATTTTTAAGTCCGCATGGCGTGCGTTCCATTTCAAAATTTCATCTGAATAATCCTTACCGCATCGCACTTGACGGCAATAATTTTACGGTAACATATCTGCCCGGCGAATCGGACAGCGGCATTTTCGGCGGCAACAGCAACTGGCGCGGACCCGTATGGTTACCAATTAATTTTTTAGTAATTGAAAGCCTGCGAAGTTTTCACAGCTATTACGGAGACGATTTTAAAATTGAATGCCCTACAGGTAGCGGCAATTTTTTAACTATCAAAGAGATTGCTTATTTCTTATCCGACAAAATAGTTTCCCTTTTTACAAAAGACGAAAACAGTAACCGTGCATTCTTAAACGATACAAGCACCATGCAGCGCGACCCAAATTTCAACGACCATATTTTATTTCATGAATACTTCAACGGCGACAATGGCAAAGGTCTCGGCGCATCGCATCAAACAGGCTGGACAGGCATCGTAGCGAAGATTATTCATTTGAAGAATGAGTTGGATAAGTAAGCCACAAATGCACAAATATTATGCAAGAGGCTGTCTAAAAAGTCAAGACAGCCTCTTTTTATTCTGACACCTGACGGAATCATAGTGTCGTTTATGCAATTCTCATAGAGTTCATCAACCTTTTTAGACGCCCTCTTTTTATTCTGTCGCCTCATTACCTTTCAAATCTTTCGCCGTTTGCGCAAGCCGAACAAATTCAGCTCTGTAACCCTCATTATCATTGCCTTTAGAAGATTTTGCCAAAGCAATCACATTATCATAATTTGAATTTTGTTTGTATGCCGAATGCTTCAACAACATTCCAAATTCCGCAACTGCAACAGCAAAACGGAAGTCATTGCTCTCATGATTTATATCGATTATTTTATCATCAACTATTGCCGAAATCAATTTACTTGAATTTTCTCTCGGATTTTTGTAACGAAGTTTTACAGTCAATAATTCATTGCCTAAATTTTTAGTTTTATCATTCTTTTGATATTTCAATTCATCCATATTTTTCAGCAAAGTATCTTTTATACCGGCTGGTATAATTTCATAAAATGCCGTAACCGTTTGTCCCGAACCCATTTCGCCCGCATCTTTTTTATCATCATTAAAATCTTCATCATTCAATTTTCTGTCTTCATAGCCCAATAAGCGATAACCTTGAACTTTCGCAGGATTAAATTCTACTTGCAACTTCACATCTTTCGCCACGGTAAACATCGTTCCGCCAAATTCGTTCAACAACACCCTGCGTACTTCCTGCATATTGTCGATGTACGCATAATTGCCATTGCCTTTATCCGCAAGCGTTTCCATTTTACTGTCTTTATAGTTGCCCATTCCAAAACCCAGCACAGTCAAGTAAATTCCTGATTGGCGTTTTTGTTCAATCAGTTTTTGCATATCATTATCGCTCGACATTCCCACATTAAAATCGCCGTCCGTTGCAAGAATAATTCTATTATTGCCGTTTTTGATAAAATTTTCCGAAGCAATTTGATATGCTTTTTCAATACCGCCTGCGCCGTTGGTTGAACCAAAAGCAGACAAGCCGTCGAGCGCGTCTTTAATTTGCTTTTTATTTTCGGCAGACGTTGAAGTCAGCGCCACGCTTGCATTTCCGGCATAAGTAACAATGGCAACTTTATCTTTCGGTCGCAGATTATCTGTAAACATTTTTAACGATGCAACCAACAAAGGCAATTTGTTCGGCTCGTTCATAGAACCTGAAACATCAATCAGAAAAACAAAATTGCTCGGCGGTAAATTTTCCGTAGGAATTGTTTTTGCCTGCAATGCGACCTGCACCAACTTGTGCTTCGGATTCCAAGGAGCATTTGAAACCTGTGTAACAATATTCACAGGATTTTTTCCCGCCGGTTGCGGATAATCATACTTAAAATAATTAATCATTTCTTCCACACGCACGGCATCTTGCGGCGGCAGATTTCCATCGTTGATAAAGCGGCGAACATTGCTGTAACTCGCATTGTCCACATCAATTGAAAAGGTAGAAAGCGGCGCAAGATTTGCATATTTAAAACTGTTTTCATCAGTATGCGCATAACTTTCTTCATCGCGTGAAACGTAGTAACTATAAGCATTTGGCAAACTGCTTCTTCCACGTATCATAATATTTTGAGAAGAGCTGTTTACTGCAATTCCACCGGTTAGCATTTCTTTTTTCTGCGTTCCATAGCCAATTACCACAATATCGTTCAACGCAGCATTATCCATTGACAACGTTACGTTGATTGTTTTTTGCTTACCGATTTTTATTGTTTGGTTTTTATAACCGATGAATGAAAATGTCAAATATTCATCGGTTTCGGAAATCATTATTTGATAACTCCCGTTTGAATCCGTTACAGCTCTGTGATTTTGAGAAAGACTAATAACGCTTACACCGCTTAACGGCATTCCGTTTTGGTCAGTTACTTTTCCTTTAATGATTTTTTTCTGCGGTAGAAAAGAAAAACATAAAAATGCAACTGTAATAAAGGCAATTAAATTTTTCATTGTATAAAATTTTTGTTTCTCCTTTATGATGCAGCGTTTTGAGAAATTACATAAATAATTAAAAAAAAATCCCGAACGAACAAAACGAACTGAAAACAAATAACCGATAACAATTAATTACCTTGCAATTACTTTATGCAATTTGAAAAACAGACATCTACATTCGACCAATATAGCGATGCCGAACTGATTGCTTTGTACAAAAACAGCAAGGATTTAAAACCGCTTGCAGCTTTGTACGAGCGATATATGGCGTTGGTTTACGGCGTCTGTTTGAAGTATCTGAAAAATGAAGAAGACACTAAAGATGCTGTGATGCAATTGTTTGAAGAGTTGATAACCAAATTGCAAAAACATCATGTGGAAAACTTCAAAAGTTGGTTGCACGTGGTTGCGAAAAATTTTTGCCTGATGCAGCTTCGCAAAAATCCGGGACAAAATAATGCAGAACTGAAAGATGATTTTATGCAATTGCCCGCAATGGAGCATCATACTGAAAAAGAAGCGGCATTTTCGCTTTTGGAAAAGTGTTTGGAAACATTGAATCACGAGCAACGTACGGCAATACAACTATTTTATCTGGAAGAAAAATGTTATAAGGATGTAGCGGAAATTACAGGTTATGCGACCGACAAAGTGCGCAGCTATATTCAAAACGGAAGAAGAAATTTAAAACTCTGTATGGACAAAAACAGTGAATAACGAAGAAATAAATATCGACCTGATTAAAGATTATTTCGCAGGCAAGCTCGATGCGAAAGCCATGCACGCTTTGGAAAAACGCGCACTGGAAGATCCGTTTCTTGCCGAAGCGATGGAAGGCTTTTTCACGTATTCAAATAATGTGCCTTATGATTTAAATGAGTTACAAACAAGATTGAAAAATCGTGTTTCAAAAAAATCATTCAACCTGAAACCTTGGCTGATTGCAGCTTCCATCGTCTTACTTTTAGGCATCGGAGTTTTTTTCGTATTGAATAACTCAAATAACAAGACACAAAATATTGCAAAAGAAATTGTGCAAAATGCAAATATTCAGCAACCTGTTGTGATTAATAACGATACGCAGTCATCGGTTGTTACGCAAACTGATACAACTTCAAAAATTGTGGCATTAAGAAAAAAAGAAATGAAAATTATCAGAGATACTTTCCCGTCTCCATATAAAAAAGTCTTCCCCGAAAAAGAATTAATTCTTGCTAAGAACAATACATTTAATAACAAAAGTTTTGTTGCTGCAAATATTATAATTCCATCAAAAAAAATTAGCGATTCATCTTTCGCTTCTACATTGCAAGGAAAAGTCGCCGGAATTGTTGTTGATACTACAACCGCCAACCTGAACGATGTAGTTGTTGTCGGTTACGGTACACAAAAAAAAGAAAGCATTACAGGCGCTGTTGCAGCAACAGACAATCATATGATGATTCGTGGAAACAATTCTTTAGATAAAACCGCGCCGCTTATATTGATTGATGGCTCATCCGGTAATCTTGATTCAATCAATCCGCGAGATATAGCAAGTTTCAACATACTGAAGGACTCAAAAGCAACAGCTATTTACGGTTCACGAGGTGCAAACGGCGTAATTTTGATTACAACGAAAAAGAGAAACGTAAATAATTTATCTTTTGCAAAATTGAAAAAGGACACTTCAATTGTCCACCCGCAAATCAGTTGGAAAAAGTTCAAAGATTATGTTGAAAACGCTGTAAAAAAATCAGACACAACAGGCACGAAAGGTACGGTAATACTAAGTTTCAGCGTTTTACCCGACGGTCGTTTGACTGATTTTAAAATCATTAAAGGTTTGTCCTATGAAAGAGATCAGCAAGCGATTGATATTTTAAAAAATGGTCCATTATGGAATTATAATTCAATATCACACACAGGGTTTTATACGATTGAATTTTAAAAAATGCAGCAAAACACAAAGACTTCGTACACCTCCTCGTCTTTGCGCCTTAGTGGCAAAATACTTCTTAACTTCGCTCCAAAGAAAAGAGGAAATTTTACGTGGATATTATTCAATTATTACCCGATAGCATCGCAAACCAAATTGCCGCAGGCGAAGTCATTCAGCGCCCGGCGAGCGCTGTAAAAGAGTTGTTGGAAAATGCGGTGGATGCGGGCGCTACCGAAATAAAATTAATCGTTCAGGATGCGGGCAAAGCGTTGATTCAAGTGATTGACAACGGCAAAGGCATGAGCGAAACCGATGCACGGCTTTCCTTTGAAAGGCACGCCACCAGTAAGATTCAAAAGATTGACGATTTGTTTCACATCAAAACAATGGGCTTTCGCGGCGAAGCGTTGGCATCTATTGCAGCCGTTGCACAGGTGGAATTAAAAACGCGCCGCGCCGAAGATGAATTGGGCACTTATATCGAAATTGAGAATAGTATAGTTATAAAACAAGAGCCTTGTGCTGCGCCTTTCGGTACAAGCATCAGCATGAAAAATTTATTTTTCAATGTTCCTGCACGAAGAAATTTTTTAAAAAGCAACGCTGCCGAATTGCGCCACATTATTGAAGAATTTATCCGCGTAGCAATGGCTTTTCCGCACCTGTTTTTTTCACTGACAAGCAACGGACAAGAGGTGTTTCATCTCGAAGCTGGTTCGCTAAAACAGCGTGTAGTGCAGGCTTTGGGCAATCATCTTAATGCACAGTTAGTTGCCTTGAAAGACGAAACGGATTATATCAACATCAGCGGTTTTATCGGCAAACCCGAAGTTTCCAGGAAAACGCGCGGCGACCAGTATATTTTTGTCAATAATCGTTTTATCAAAAGTTCTTATCTCAACCACGCGATTGTCGGCGCTTTCATCGAATTGATTCCGAAAGAAAATTTTCCGTTGTATGTTTTGTTTTTAGAAATCGACCCTGCACAGGTTGATATTAATGTTCATCCGACCAAGCAGGAAATAAAATTTGAAGACGAAAAAATTATTTACGCGTTTGTAAAAGCTGCCGTGAAGCACGCGCTCGCGCAGGCAAGCATAGCGCCGTCTTTGGACTTTTCGCTGAATGCGGATATTCAGCAACTCGATGCAATCAACAAGCCTTTCAATAAGGAAGAACAGGAATCCGCAGCAACTTCCAATTTGTTTAAAACATTTACGCAACGCAACCAGGCGCACTTTATAGAATCGGACAACAAGGCTGAATTGCAGCATTGGCAAGACTTTTACACGCCTTCAAAAGAAAATTCATCGTCAAAAAAAATAGATGCTTTTTTACAAAATGAAAAGCACGAGGATGATTTTGCGTTTGCGCAATACGATTTTTTGAGCAGCGAAAAGGCAAAGCAGGAAAAGAAAATTATTGAAGGTGCGCCTTTGCTGCAAGTATTGCAAACCTACATTCTCGCTCCCGCCGAAAACGGATTTGTACTCATTCATCAGCAACTTGCGCATGAAAGAATTTTGTATGAAAGATTTGAACAAACGGTTCATCGTCATTCTGCCATATCGCAGCAATTGCTGATGCCTTCTGCATTACAGCTTTCCGTTGCCGACAAAACTTTGTTAGAAGAATTATTACCCGATTTAAAATTAATTGGTTACATCATCGAAAAATCTGCAGATAATATTTTTTCTGTTACAGCCGTTCCTGCGGATTTACTAAATGGCAACGAAACCAAAGCGATTGAGTTGCTGCTCGAACAATACAAGCATTTCAACAGCGAAGTGAAATTTTCCAAAAGGGAAAAAATTGTGCGTTGTCTTGCGCGCCAGCACGCTGTGAAAGCAGGACGAATTTTAACTGAAAAAGAAATGCGCCAGTTGGTGGAAGATTTGTTTCAATGCCAGACATCGAACCTTTCGCCATCAGGCAGCAGTCCTACATTTATTGAGTTTAAGGAAAATTATTTGGATGGATTGTTTGGGATTTAGCAATTTGAAAATTTGAGAATTTGGAAATTTGAAAATGCTTGTGCCGATAATTATCAAATTATCACATCTTCAAATTTTCAAATTAATATCCATACTTCTCTTTCCACAACGTTCTCAAATATTTCCGCGTTTCTTCTTCCCTTGCGTTCTTGCCTGGCTCATAAAATTTCGTTCCTGAAATTTCTTCCGGCAAATATTCTTGTCCTGCAAAATTATGTTCATAATCATGCGCATATTCATAGCCTTTGTGATAACCCAAATTTTTCATCAGCTTGGTCGGCGCATTGCGCAAATGCAATGGCACAGGCAAATCTCCGGTTTGTTTCACAAAAGCCAAAGCATTATTAATGGCTACATAACTTGCATTACTCTTTACGCTGGAAGCCAGATATACCGCGCATTGCGATAGAATGATGCGCGCTTCGGGATAACCGATTTTGTTCACGGCTTCAAAGGTCGCATTGGCAAGCAGCAACGCATTTGCATTCGCATTGCCAATGTCTTCGCTCGCAAAAATGACCATGCGTCGTGCAATAAATTTTACATCTTCGCCACCTTCAATCATTCTTGCCAAATAATACACTGCAGCATTCGGGTCGCTGCCGCGCATACTTTTGATGAACGCAGAAATAATATCATAATGCTGTTCGCCTTTCTTATCGTACAAAGCAATTTTTTGCTGCGCAGTTTTTATTACTAAATCATTTGTAATGATTATTTCTCCTCCTTTGGAGGAGTTAGAGGAGGCTGTGAGTTCCAGTAAATTCAACAGTTTGCGCGCATCGCCGCCCGAAATATTAATTAAGGCTTCAGTTTCTTTTAATTCGATATTTAATTTTTGTAAATAAATATCTTGCTTAATAGCAACTTGTAACAATTCTCTCAAATCCACGTCAGTCAAAGGTTTTAGCACATAGACTTGTGCGCGGCTGAGCAAAGCCGAGTTCACTTCAAAAGACGGATTTTCCGTAGTCGCACCAATCAGAGTGATGACTCCTTTTTCAACAGCGCCGAGCAAAGCATCTTGCTGACCTTTGTTGAAACGATGAATTTCATCAATAAACAAAATTGCGCCTACTTGTTTCTTTGCATTATCCAACACTTCGCGCACTTCTTTCACGCCACTGCTAATGGCGCTCAATTGATAATACGGAACATTTAAAGTATGTGCGATAATATTTGCAATCGTGGTTTTGCCTACACCCGGCGGTCCCCACAAAATCATGGAAGGAACTTTGCCGGCTTCTATAGCCGTACGGAGAATACTGGCTTTTCCCGTCAAATGTTTTTGCCCGACTAATGCGTCCAAATTTTCGGGGCGCAGTCGTTCCGCTAATGGTGTTGAGGAATTCATTCAACAAAATTATTCATTCTGTAAGCGGAAAACAAAAGGAAAATATGTGAGTGAAATTAACTGCCGGAGTATATTTTCTTTTCGGACAAGTGTTTTGTATAGTCAATCAGCAATGTAAGCAGTTGAAACTGATTGGCAGCTCTGTCTTTATTTTGTTCGGGATAATCAATATGATAATAAATATCACTATTCAAATAGTCGGTAAGGAAACGCAGCGCCTGCATATATACGATAATTTTTCCCGACATATCAATGTCTTCCCATTCCTCTTTCGTTAAATAAAGTTGCATCGAATGGAGATAGCCGTCTTTTATAGCGGCATAGAAATCTTTCCGCACAATTAACTCATTTATATTTGTCTCATTCTCTGAAAGATTTGGTGCCATGGAACGAATCATATCTCCGAAATCTGAAAAATACAATCCGGGTTGTGTGGTATCTAAATCTATCGGACTATATATTTCACTCGTTCCCTCTTTAAAAAGAATATTGGCAATCTTACAATCGTGATGCAGCGTATGCAGCGGATATTGCTTTTTTGCTGAAGCAATTTTCTGATAATATTCTATGAACAATTTGTGGCTGTATGCCTGTTCAATAAAGCGTTTCGCTTCTTTCATTCTTTCCGGCACGGCTGCTTTGACAGCTGTTTCAAATTGTTTAAACCTGAAATCTAAATCGTGAAAACCGGGTAGAATAATCGACAATTTTTTTGTATCAAGGTCGGATAATTCTGCAGAAAATTTTCCAAAACAATTTGCGACTTGCCATGCTTCATCCGGATTGGAAGAAACTGCCGGACTATATGTATGCGGAATAAATTCAAAACAACGCCAAACAATATTATCATACGTGAATATGAGTTCTCCGTTGCGGGCAGGCACAATTTCGGGAAGATGAAAACCTCCTTTTTGCGATAAATGGCGCTGAATAATTCTATAATTTTTTTGGACAGCCAAAGGCTCTAAAAATACTTTTGTATTTATTTGTTGAAGCAAATAGCTGCCTCCTTTCTCAGGAGTGATTTTGTATGTCTGGTTAATTAATCCTGTTGACAATTTCCGTAGGTCGAATTTTTCATCAATACCAAAAGCCTCTGTTATTGCCGATGCCATCATTAATTTAATTTCTTTTGCCGTGTTTTATTTAAGATAAAGGTCTGCTTATTCGTCCAACAAAAATCAAACAAACGATTGCTCAAAATTAAGTGTATCAATAATATATAAAATAAAAAACAGCCAATGCGTAGAAACGCGCGGCTGTTGCTAACCTATGAAAAACACCTAAAAGTTAAATATCGTTTTTATATAAAATTTCATCTATGCTGCCTGTCATCTCTTCCTTTAAGTTCATTCTTCAGCATTATCCTATAAGTTCGTTCTGCCTTATAAACGTCGTTTGCACGCTCGTGTGAATGAAGGATATTTGCAAAAGCATTTCTGTAATTGTCTTTTATAATTGCAGCCTTTTCCATAAACACATCTTTATTTCCATTACTCTGCTGCCACGCCTTTCTTATTTCTGCATCATAACGGTTATAGATTGGCCAAAATGCTTTTGACTCCGGTACTGTTAATTTGAGTTGACGGGTAAAAAAGACTCTTTTTACTTCTTCGACTTTTTGCCTGTTTCTCAACGCAGTGTCCTGAGCTTGACAAAGATAAGAAGGAAAAACGAAGAGAGATAAAATTATAACAAATTTTTTCATAACAAATGAATTTTTAAATAAATCCTCCGAATAACCGTCAAAAATTGAGGATATATCCGCAATTCGAATATTAATAAATCGTAGGCGTTTTATCCAAATAATTTTCCATTTCGTCGTTCGACATTTCGCTCATGGCTTTTTTTGCTTCCTGCACGCCGGCTCCTTCGATAATTGTATCGTTGTCAGACGGGTCGGGAGTGTTCAGATAATTAGCAATTTCGTTGGTACTTATATTAGATAAATCTTCTTGAATGTTTGCACTATTATCAATAACCGATGCGTATGAACGGTGCTGTTTTTCCGAAGGGACTCCTCTGTTTTCTAAAAACAAACCACCACTTAAAACAACACCCGAAATAACTGCTGCCGCCACTGCCATACGCCATACATTTCTTCGTGGTCTTAGCTGAATTACTTTTGCACCGGCTTCTTCCATTATTGTCTTTGAAGGAATGTCAACTGTCAAATTATCAAAATAGCCATCCGGAACAGTATATACATTTCCTTTGGGCAAACTGTCAAGAAAAGAAAGGTCTTCTGCATCTTCAGAAGCCGTCTTTATTTTGTTTAATATCTTGTCGGGAAATGTCGAAAAATAATTATCCGGAAGAGAATAATGATTGTTCCTATCAAGACTTTTCAGGCGCAATGCCGAAAGCAGCTTCGTTGAAAATCCGGAAAAATAATCTTTAGGCACATTAAACAGCAAATCCGTCCTGTCAATATTTTGCAGGATGGAATCGTTATTCAACTCGTCCATATTTCTGTCTATTATTTCCATTTTCTGTTAAAATCTTCTGTTTGACGGCGAACAAGCATTAAAGTTTAATCCTCATTCCTGATATATTCTTCAATTTTTTTCGCCGCGTGATGATAGCTTGCTTTTAGTGCACCTTCACTCGTATCGAGTACTTTGCTCATTTCTTCATAAGGCATTTCTTCATAATACCGCAAATTAAATACGATACGCTGTTTTTCGGGCAACTTCTGAATAGCAAGTTGAAGTTTCCACTCCAATTTGTTCGCATCAAATCCATCATCGGCTTTGATTTTATTGGATAAGCCGCTTTCCATTTCGTCGAATGAAACCGATGATTTTCTTTTTTGCTGTTCCAAAAAAGTAAGGCATTCATTAGTAGCAATTTTGTACAGCCAGGTATATAAACGACTGTCTTCGCGGAAATTGCCCAATGCATTCCATACTTTGATAAAAACATTTTGCAGTACATCATCTGCATCGTCGTGATTTACAACCATACGACGAATATGCCAATACAACTTTTCCTGATATTTTTTTACGATACCGGTAAAAGCACGTTCTTTTGTTTCCTCTTGCCTGAAAAGGCTTAAGAGTTCTGCATCGTCCAGCTGCTGCATACAGACTTTTTCAATTTTAATTTATATAGTCCCAAATATAATAAAACCTGCCAAATTAAAGGCAGGTTTTATTCCACAGACATTTTATCGGGAAATATTATGCATTCTTTCGTTCGTATATATTTTTCGTTTGCAGCTTCGCTGTAATTGTTTTTTGCCGAACGGAAGCTCGCTTCACAATTTCTCTGCACGAGAAAACTATCATGCTCACTTTCTTGCGATAGCTTTTTCTGCAGCGTCCACAATGTAATGCGGCGTTAAGCCGTATTTTTCCAACAATTCTGCCGGCGTGCCGCTTTCGCCAAATGTATCTTTTGTTCCGATAAATTCAATCGGCACAGGAAAATTATTTGAAGCAACGTGTGCGACACTCTCGCCCAAACCGCCCCAAATATTGTGTTCTTCACAAGTAACGGCAGCTTTCGTTTTTGTAATAGATTTGATAATTGCCTCTGTATCCAAAGGTTTGATGGTGTGGATATTTACCACTTCCGCGCTGATGCCTTTTTCTGCCAAAGTTTTTGCGGCTACAATTGCGTTCCACACTAAATGCCCGCAAGCAAACAAAGTAACATCCGTTCCTTCTGCCAAAACCTGCGCTTTGCCTATTACAAAATCGCTTCCGTCAACCGGAGTAAAGTTTGCCCATTTTGGACGACCGAAGCGCAAATAAACCGGTCCTTTATAATCTGCAATCGCTTTTGTAGCCGCTTTAGTTTGATTGAAATCACATGGATTAATCACAGTCATTCCGGGCAGCATTTTCATCATACCAATGTCTTCCAGAATCTGATGCGTAGCGCCGTCTTCGCCTAAAGTAAGACCAGCATGGCTTGCACATATTTTTACGTTCTTTCCGCTGTATGCAACGCTTTGACGAATCTGGTCATATACGCGGCCTGTGCTAAAATTGGCAAATGTAGTTGTATATGGAATTTTTCCACCGATAGTCAAGCCTGCAGCTGCGCCAATCATGTTTGCTTCAGCAATACCAAACTCATGAAAACGGTCGGAAAATTCTTTTTGAAAAGGTCCTAACTTGAACGAACCTGCGAGGTCGGCAGTAAGAACAATAACGTCTTTATTAGTTTTTGCTACTTCATAAATTCCTTCGCCAAATCCTGCGCGGGTTTCTTTTTCATTCTGTACTTGAATATCTTGTAACGATGCCATAATGATAATTGATTTATAATATATTTTTCAAATTTGTCTGCAAGGTAATTCATTTCGTTTTAAATGAATATTAATTCAAAGCAGATTTTTGCGCCGTTGTAAGCAAGCCTTCTTTTTTCACTTTCTGCTCCCAAGCCCAAGCCGTTCGCATCATTTCTTTGAGGTCGTATTTTATTTCCCAGTTCAATGTATCCACCGCATATTGATTGTTGGCAAATATTGCCATAATATCTCCGGGACGGCGCGCGCCTATTATATAATTCAGCTTTTCGCCGCTTACTTCTTCAAATGCTTTAATAGCTTCGAGAACCGTAACGCCGTTGCCTGTACCGAGATTGAATACTTCGGTTTTGGATTGATTTTTATTTGCCAATAAATATTGCAAAGCCAATGTGTGTGCGTGCGCAATATCGGAAACATGAATAAAATCGCGGATACAGCTTCCATCCCGCGTAGGATAATCTGCACCGAAAACAACCATTTGGGGCAGTTTACCAATTGCTGTTTGTGTAATTGCAGGAACTAAGTTTTGCGGTCTGCCCAAAGGAATTTCGCCGATTTGATTAGACGGATGCGCACCCACAGGATTAAAATAACGCAAGAGAACAGTATTGGTTGACGCTATGTGTGCAAAATCGCGAATGATTTTTTCGCCCATTTGCTTGGTCGCTCCGTAAGGAGATTCGGCTTCCTTAATGGGCGACTGCTCAGTTACAGGAACCACATCCGGACTGCCGTAAACCGTGCAAGAAGACGAAAACACAAAATTTGGAATATTAAATTCACGCACACATTTCAATACGTTAATTAACGCTTCCATATTATTTTCATAATATTCCAAAGGTTTCTCTACCGATTCGCCTACAGCTTTATATGCCGCAAAGTGAATGATGCCCGTGATGTCCGCATTTTCCTGAAAGACGGCGCGGGTATCGTCAAAATTTTTTAAATCTACTTTATAATTTTTATAAGGTTTACCCGTAATTTTTGCGATGCCTTCGGCAAGCAATGTTGTGGAACGAGAGTTGTCGTCAATAGAAATTACTTCAAATCCGTTTTCCATTAAATCCACCGCCGTGTGCGCGCCAATATAGCCGCAACCGCCTGTAACCAATATTTTGCTCATTTGTCTTATTGTTTGAATGTGTGCTGTAAAATTAATTCAGAAAACAGAGATACCGAAGTTTTCTTCCATGAATCGTTCGTTATAATTTATTCGGTCAGATGTTTTTTGCAAAAAGCATTAAACTCGCTTTCCAAATCTTTTGAAACAACATCCTGTGTTTCTTTCTGAAATAATTTGTTGTTTTTAAAATCAAGCGTGAGCAAGCCGCCGTTCATCACAACATTATTTAATTCTTTCCACAAATAATTTTTTACGGGAATTGAATTAATAACAATGCCACTATCGTCAAAGCCTATTTCCAGCGGAAACTTAGCTTGTTTTTCCAACAATCCTGCAAGAATGTAAAATATGCCAATCCATGAAAAATATGAAGGCGAGGGAAGAAAAAGAAAACTTACGCCTACAGCAAACAATGCCAATCGATAGTAAACTTTCCCTTTTGAAAGATAACAATAAATCCTCCAAAACATCGTGAAAGCCGCAATAGTAAATGCAATAATTGCAGATTTCGTATCAACACGGGAAACAACCCAACCAATATAGAGCAATGCGCAAAAAGCAATCAACAGCAACAAGCGCGAAATCAAATCAATCGCATTGTTGCTGATATTTTTTTTCAGCGTAACGAGATAATCGTATTCTTTTGATGGCATAAATTAACTGTTGCTAAGCGTAAGCCAGTTGCACAATTGCCAAAGCACGCGCGCGCCCACATAAGCATCGGTGGTTACATGATTAGAGCCCACTTCGACCAAATCAAAGCCGATAATTTTTTTGCCTTTGGCAACCAGTTTTTTGATGAGATAAAATATTTGTGCAGTCTCAAATCCGCCCTGTACCGGCATTCCGGTATTAGGACAAAGTTTCGGGTCAAGCCCGTCAATATCAAAGCTGATATAAATATTTTGCGGAAGCTGTTCAATAATTTCGTCGGATATTTTTTGCCACGTTTCGCCCTCAAACATCCGCTCTTTAATACTTCTGTCTAAAAACGTGGTAATTCTGTCTTTATGCTCCTGAACATAATCCCATTCTTCTTCACAAAAATCGCGCACACCAATTTGTACCAATTTTGTAACCTGTGGAAGCTCGTTCAGCACATTGTACATAATAGACGCATGAGAATGTACGAAGCCTTCATAAGCTTTGCGCAACCCGCAATGCGCATCAATTTGCAAAATACCAAATTCGCCTTTGGTTTCGGCGAGCGCTTTTATAAAACCAAAAGGCGTGCTGTGGTCTCCGCCAAGTACGCCTACAAGTTTTCCTTTGTCCAATAAATTAATGGCACGTTCATATACCCAATTGTTCAGATATTCGCCGCCCTGATTTATTTCGCGAATACTTTTGCACATGAAAGTATTCTTTTCGACTTCGTCGCCGTGACAAATATAATCAACAAACAGCTCGGCTTCTTTGCGCAAATAATCACTCTTGGTAAGAATTTTCTTGTCCACATCGAGCATATAAAATCCCTTTTTCCAGCAATTTTGAAAATCGGGTTCAAACAAATCAATATGAAGACTTGCTTTTAAAACAGGCTCTATAGAACGCGCGGTGCCTGCGCCAAAGCTAACTGTAGTTTCCCAGGGAACAGGCAATATTACTACCTGCGCGTCTTCCACTGTATTAAAGGGCAAACCAAAAATACCGTTTTCCGGGTTACCTACTTCGCCGGGGTTAAAGGTTGATAAATCTACCATGACTTTGAAAATAAAACGCTGCAAAGTTATACAGCTTTTGGAAGATAATGCAGGATTGTTAAAGGATTTATGATTTTTATTATCAACAACGAATTTACTTTGTAAAATGGAACTTTTGCCGGCATTGAAAACAGAAAACCGGCGATTTTTTTAAAGGCCACAGATGAAGAGGTTTTATTTCAATATAAAAACCAAAAAATGCAATTTTTCAATCTCTCATTTTCCAACTAAATATATACACTACAAAGTTTGCTATTGTATATGCCCAACCAAAAGTAAGTTGGTCATTACTTTTATAAAATCCAATAATTGTATCTACAAAGCTATTTCCGCTAAGCCACGCTATTGCTATATTCATTACGATAATTGAAAGAATAAATGCTATTGGATAAGATGAATGAGTATTAAGTTTTAATAATGACACGAAAATCAAATTAAATACAAACAACGCAATCGAACCTGTTAAAAACAAAGGTATATAAAGCAAAATTTTTTCATATTCGTTATGAAGCAAAAGAAATATGTATGATATTAGAATTGATAATAAAAAAACTCTCGATGCATTTTTCATCATACTCTATTTTAATAAGTTGCGAATTACGCTTTCAACACAATCCTAAACGTCGTTCCTTTTCCAACTTCACTCGATTTTACAAAAATATTTCCGTGATGATATTCTTCAACTATTCTTTTAGTTAATGCCAAACCCAAACCCCAACCACGTTTTTTCGTCGTAAATCCGGGTATAAAAACTTTCTTGAATTGTGCGTGCGGAATGCCTTTACCCGTGTCGGAAACATCGATAAAAATATCATCCGCTTGTTGCTGAATTTTTATGCTGATAGCACCTTGTCCGTCCATTGCATCCAATGCATTCTTCAATAAATTTTCAATTACCCAATCAAACAAAGGCGCTGAAACTTGCGCGTAGAGCGGGTTTTGCGAAGCATCCACAGAAAAACGCACATTGCCGCCTGCACGTTTACGAATGTATTCGACCATATTTTGAATTTGCACCACAATATCTTTCCCTTCCAATTTCGGTACGCTGCCAATTTTTGCAAAGCGGTCGCTGATGAGTTTTAACCGCTGAATATCTTTGTCCATTTCCGGCACAACCGTTTCGTTGCCTTCTATATTTTTCAGTATTTCCGTCCAACCTTCGAGGCTCGAAACAGGCGTTCCGAGTTGATGCGCAGTTTCTTTCGCCATACCCACCCACAAACGGTTTTGCGTGCTTTTGTGCGCGTTTCTTTCCGCAACAATTAAGATGATGATGAACAGCGCAACTATCAATAATTGCACAATCGGGAAATACCGAAGTTCTTGCTGCAAGCGGCTTTCGCCGTAATAATATTTATTTTCAACATCATTCAGCTTAACCAAAATCGGTTCATGCAGTTTTTTGAATGAGGATAATTTTCTTTTTAAATAATTTTCATCATGTGCAATTTCTGTTGTATCAAGATTATTACTCGACACAATGCTGTCATGCTCATTCGTCTCAATGATAGGAATATCGCGATTTTCAGAAGAAATTAATGATGAAAGATTTAAGTTTGTTTGCGAAGAAGTATCAGCAATTTCTTTTTGTGCTTCTACCCAAATGTGCATTTCTTTTTCTTCAATCTTTGCGAGTTTTTCGGAAAGATGGCGCGAATAAAACAAGCTGCCAATCACTATCGCAACAGCAATCAGCACAAGCACATAACGCCAATTCAAAAGGTTTTGGAACATATACAAATGTAAGGTTTGTTTCACGCAAAGAAAATTTTCTCACAGAGTACACAAAGAAATAAAGACACAGAGAATAGATTCTTTTACAATTACCACCTTTGTGTCTTTGCATGAAACCCAAAATTTTCCCGATTTCGTAAATGGTTTTTCCCGATTTCGTAAATGAAGTGAGCAAGAGCAATCTATTTTTGCAGCAGTTCTTACAATAAATGCATATCACAATTTGAATAGTGGTGGCGCTTTAGTCTTATCGCGCCACTAAAAAAAATCTCAAAAGTTATAAACTAAATCAACCACATAGAAACATAGCTTTTGGCATAGTTGAACGAAGCGAAAATAAAGCAACACATTAGATTTTCATCTTCGATGAAAATACTATGATTTCTTGTTCGTTCAAATATCAATCACATTTTAATTCTTATTCTTAAAACAAACTTTCTATGTGTCTATGTGGTTAAAATTTAAACATTGGCGATTTCACATCGTGATAAAACAAGAACGTCCATTTTTCCTGCTCGCCCTGCGTCCACCACTGCTGCCGAAGCTCCATACATTTTCTTCCGTCAAAATCATATTTGGCAATATATCGCTTGCGCATTTGTCCGAGTTGCGGAGCATCATCGCCGCCGAAGAAAACAGTTTCATTATCTTCTTGAATCCAGAATACCTGATGAAAAGGAGAATGTGCTCCGGTCAAATGATACGAAATATAATCATCAATTTTTCCGTCGCCGTTGAGTAAAACCGTTTGCGGATTATCTTTCAGAATTTCAACATCTTCTTTTTTATAGGAAGGATGATTTCCGTTTAATGCAAAGTCCAATTCCTGTTCCTGCACATAATATTTTGCATTGGGAAAAGATAATTTTCTTTCGCCGTTTCCATCTTCAAAACTGATGCCGCCCGAATGGTCTTTGTGCAAATGCGACATCAATACTTTGGTTACTCCATTCGCACCAATACCTTGCTGCATCAATATTTCGTGGATTTGCAGTTTTCCGTTTTGCATAAAGCCCAAGCCTGTATCGAGCAACAAAATATCTTTTGAAGTGATGACAAGAAACGGTTGAATTTCTACCAGCAAACTGCCGACAGCGCGCTCTTGCAGATTGTCTTTTTCGGAATTAAACGGAATGAATTTTTTACTTGCATCAATGGTAAATGCGCCTTCTGAAAGCGGAATGATTTTCATGGTGCAAAGATATTTCATTTGCCACGAAGACACAAAAACACGAAGTAACACAAAGTAATTTCCTTTGTGCCTCTTAGCGACTTATTTTCTTTGTGGCAAAAAGTTCTCGCGACATCCATTTTCAAATTATCCCATTCTCAAATTTTCAAATTGGCGTAGCTTTGTCTTATGCCTTTCGAACTTCATTCCGAATACAAGCCGTCGGGCGACCAGCCGTCGGCAATCAAGCAATTGACCGAAGGACTCAACAGCGGCGAGCAGTTCCAGACTTTGCTCGGCGTTACGGGTTCGGGCAAAACGTTTACGATGGCGAACGTGATTCAAAACGTTCAGCGTCCCACACTCGTTTTGACGCATAACAAAACTTTGGTGGCGCAGTTGTACGGCGAGTTTAAGCAATTTTTTCCGAATAATGCCGTCGGTTATTTCGTGAGCTATTACGATTATTATCAGCCCGAAGCGTATATGCCCGTGAGCAACACCTACATTGAAAAAGATTTGAGCATTAATGAAGAATTGGACAAACTTCGTTTGCAGGCGATGGCGCAGTTGTTGAGCGGACGGCGCGACATTGTGATTGTTGCGAGCGTGAGCTGCATTTACGGTATCGGAAATCCCGAAGCGGTGGAAAACGGCATCATTCGCATTCACAAAGGGCAGGCAATTTCGCGGCAAGGATTTTTACATTCGTTGGTCAATTCATTGTACAACCGCACGCAGGTTGATTTTGTTCGCGGCAGTTTCCGCGTGAAAGGCGATACGGTCGATATTAATTTGCCTTATGTGGATTATGGCTATCGCATCACGTTTTTTGACGATTATATCGAGAGCATCGAAACCATTGACGTGATTACGAATATGCGCATTGCGCGTACCGATAACGCTGCGATTTTTCCTGCGAATTTGTATCTCGCACCGCAAGACATGATGCAGCAAATCACGTATGAAATTCAGGATGAAATGATGGCGCAGGTAGATTATTTTACCCGACAAAATAAACTGATTGAAGCGCAGCGCATCAAAGAGCGCGTGGAATATGATTTGGAAATGATGCGCGAACTCGGCTATTGTAACGGCATTGAAAATTATTCAAGATTTTTCGACCGCCGCGCGGCGGGAACAAGACCTTTCTGTTTGCTCGATTATTTCCCGAAAGATTTTGTTTGCGTGATTGATGAAAGCCATCAAACCATTCCGCAAATCGGCGGAATGTTCGGCGGCGACAGAAGCCGTAAATTAACGTTGGTGGAATACGGTTTTCGCCTGCCGAGTGCGATTGATAACCGTCCATTGAGCTTTAATGAATTTGAAAACATGATTGGTCAAACGGTTTTTGTTTCGGCTACGCCGGGCAATTACGAATTGGAAAAAACAGGCGGCGTTGTGGTGGAACAAATTGTTCGCCCGACAGGTTTGCTTGACCCGCCGATTGAAGTGCGTCCGAGCATTAACCAGATTGATGATTTGTTGGACGAAATTGATAAGCAGGTTAAAAAAGGCGGGCGCGTTTTGGTTACGACTTTGACCAAACGCATGGCGGAAGAAATGGATAAATACCTGCACAAAATCAATATCAGTTCCAAATACATTCACAGCGACGTGGACACGCTCGACCGAGTGGAAATATTGCGCCAGCTGCGTTTGGGCGAGATTGACGTACTCGTTGGCGTGAACCTTTTACGTGAAGGTTTGGACTTGCCCGAAGTTACGTTGGTTGCCGTGTTGGATGCGGACAAAGAAGGATTCTTAAGGAACGAAAAATCGCTTACGCAAACCGCAGGACGCGCGGCGCGCAACGCGGAAGGCAAGGTTATTTTTTACGCCGATAAAATTACGATGAGTATGCAGCGCACGATTGATGAAACCAATCGTCGCCGCGAAAAACAGATTGCTTATAACACCGAACACAACATTATTCCGAAAACGGTTGCTAAAAGTAAAGAACAGGTTTTTGCGCAGACTTCTGTTTTGGATATTAAAGGTTTTGACGAACACAGAAGTTATGCAATCGGTTATGACGACGATATTGTGCAAAGACAAGTTGCCGAAGACGAAGTTGAATACAAACCTAAACGCACCATTCCCCAACTCGAAAAAGCGATTGCCCAAACCAAAAAGAAAATGGAAAAAGCCGCGAAAGATATGGACTTTATGGAAGCTGCGAAACTAAGAGATGAGATGATTGCGATGCAGCAGGAGTTAGAAAGGATGAAGTGAATTTAAAATACCTTATATGAAATATGCAATTGAATACAAACGCGAATTAAATCAAAACGAAGTTGAGATTATAAAGTTTTTATTAGAAAAAGAAAAAACCGAATTATTATCTAATATAAATAATCTCAAGGTAATAGGAAGGTGTGGTTGTGGCAATTGCCCGACTATTATGTTAGGAAATTCTTTTAATGATACTATTAGAACAAATCAACCAATTATTGCAGACTATTACGGTAAAGATAAAAATGGCTATGTTAATGGCGTTATTTTATATGGCAATAATGAAATATCTGAATTAGAATTTTACTCAATGGATGGAAAGGCGGAGAAAGTTGAAATACCGATAATTGATACGTTGAAAAAGATAAAAAGTAATGAGTAGTTTTGCACGAGCTGTTCGACTTATTCCGCAGGGCAAGTCTGTTGCCTTGGTTCGTGTCCTCACGAACCAGCAAAACTCACGAAAATATCTTCAATATGGACAAAAGTATATTCATACCCAAGCGCAAATCGTATATGGAAATCGGCGATATATTCTTTTGGACAGCGACCATTAATAATTGGTACCGGCTTTTGGAAAATAATTTGTATAAAGAAATAATTATCGGTTCATTGAATTATTTGAATGAGAAAGGTATTGCGGATATTTTTGCTTTTATCATTATGCCGAATCATGTGCATTTTATTTGGCGTGCAAAACATAAAAACGGAAAGAAACCGTGCAAGGCTCTTTCTTGAAATACACGGCTCATGAATTTAAAAAACTGTTGCTTAAAACTAATCCCGGAAAGTTACATTTGTATAAAGTAAATGCGATAAACAAGCATTATGAATTTTGGCAACGCGACCCGTTGGCAATTCACTTGTTTACACAGGAAGTTGCTTATCAAAAGTTGGATTATTTGCATAATAATCCTTTGGCAGAACATTGGCAATTGGTTAATCATCCTTGCGACTACAAATATTCAACGGCGAGGTTTTACGAAGATGGTAAAAAAGATTTTTCTTTCATAAAAGATTTGAGAAATGAATTTTAATATTTTTTGATAGGTTTATAAGTGGTTCGTGAGGACACGAACCATGGCGGGAATAAAAAGCATAAAATGAATGAAATAATAGAAATATTAAGAAAAAAGTTTTCAATTACAAAAATTATAATTGAAAACTTTACCAAATTGAATATGGAAATGTCCATATACATTGAATTAGAGCTTGAAGAAAATAAGTTTAAAAGGATTGTATTTAAGAATGTGTCTGGATTAGAGATAAGCTCAGAAAATTATTCTTGTTCTGAACTATCTTCAGTTATAATTCAAGATATACCTAAAAAATAGTGGGAAAATATTGACTATCAAGTTATGATATCTGAAGATGCAATGAGATTTTATTGCAAAGAGCTAAAGATAATAGATTAATTTAGGAAGCGTATCGGTAGGGTAATGTATCAGATATGTTGATATTCTCTGTAATGCTTATGGGGCGTGAATTGTAACTGATTAAGAAAATATAAAACAGTATTGTATGGAAAGGATAATTACGGCGGCATTGAATTTTAAGGCATAAAAACCCCTTTAATGAAGGAAGTCTGTTGTAGTGTATCAAATATGTTGATGTTTGTGAACTTATAAAGTTCAGGATAAACTAATTAATTTACAATTAAACTATACTTTTAATTTTAAAAATGCAAATTATGTTCAAAAAAGTTATTCTGTTTTTTTCAATTGCTTTCATATCTGTTAACGTAAAGGCACAGTTCGGCGCTCCCATGCCAACGACAATCCATACACCTTACGGCAACGTAACTACTTATCAAAATACTTATATGCCGTTTTATTTTGGCGGCGGTAAAGGTGTATCATTTAAAAAGTATAACTATACTGTCGTATTAAAGAACGATTACACATTTACAGGCAAAGGAAAAATGCACAGTAAAAAAGGGATTACTTATTTAGTATTAAAAGGCAAAGACGGGGAAAAAGAATTTTATCCGGCTGATACAAAAGAAGCTTACATCATAGGAGATGGAGGGATAAAGATTTCAGGGATTCCTTCATTTAACGATTCCTGCTGGCTTTTCAAAGTTTCCGAAGGAAGGATCAATGAATTTGCTATTGTGCCTGAATTAGGAACTCCTTATATATCTGCTGTACAAAAAGGAAATGGCGCTCCAATTTTAAAAATTACGAAAGAAAATATTATGCCATTGGTCAATGATAATCCTAAAGCGTTAAGGAAAGCAGAGAAAGATAAATTGAACAACGCGCTGGATATTTACAATCACGGCAAATAAGTTTATTTCCCAAGAGAATGCGAACTATTATTGACGGGAATTATCATTTCTATTTACATTTTATCTGAAGAGAGGCCTTGGGGAGCGGCTGCAAGTATAATCTATGGAGCAGGAGAAAATCAAATATGGAATATAAATAAAAAGTAAATAATATGATTTTATATAAAAGATTCTGCTGTTCTATATATTGTTTTTTAAAAGACAAAGCTCATTCGGATATTCCAGTTTTTGCAACATTTATGTTTATTTTGTTTTTATTTGTTTTATTATTTTATGGATTAGATGCTTTATTATTTTTGATATTCAAAACTCCATACATTTTCACAGAACATATTATGTATTTAATAGTAGGAATATTTGGCATTCTAAATTATATACTAGTATTCAAGAATAATGAGTTTTTACAATATACCTCAAAACGATTGAATCCAATTTTAACATTTATTGTAATTATAGCTATTTTTGCAGGTGGTTTAGGATTGATATTGTATGTAGGTCCTAGAAATATTAGTGGTCATGTACTCAGTTCGTCCCAATTATCCCGCCAGGATTTTATAGCATAGGCATATTTGCTTTTCCATTTCTGTTCAAAATCACTAAGGGCTGCAAGAGCTGCCTCCTTGTTGGGTGCGGTATAGATTGCCTTCATATCTTTTGTAAATTCCTTCTTGTCTTTCTATACCACATAACTCACGCTGTTCGACTTGTTCCGCAGGGCAAGTCGAACGACAGATAAAACAGGATTTCCAAATCCTGCATATCTACGGTTCAGGATGCGCTGCACTAACATCCTGAACACTGAACAGCGACAGCAAAAGACATAACCAACGAAAACACAAATAATTTTTCCATTTTTTTTATAAATTATTAACTTTGATAGTATCAAATGATATTATCATAAAATGAAACCGCCATACACCATTACCGATAAAATATTGCATTCTGTTGTCGCTGTTTCGGAAAAAATAGGCGCTGTCAACATTTCCCATTTGTATAAGCCCGCAACAGAACTGCGCAAAAAGAACCGCATAAAAACCATTCAATCTTCATTGGAAATTGAGGGAAATACTTTGACGGAAGAACAAATTACTGCATTATTGGAAAACAAGCGCGTGATTGCGCCAAAGAAAGATATTATCGAAGTAAAAAACGCCATAAAGGTTTATGCTCAATTGCAAAAATTCAATCCATATCAACTGAAAGATTTAGAAAGAGCGCACGCAATTCTGATGAACGGACTGATTGACAATGCAGGCAAATTAAGAACGAAGAATGTAGGTATTGTAAAAGGTTCGCAGGTTAAACACCTTGCTCCAAACGGAACAATGGTTCGCGGCTTAATGAAAGATTTATTTGCTTACCTGAAAAACAGCAAAGAACTATTGCTCATCAAAAGCTGCGTGTTTCATTATGAGTTTGAATTTATTCATCCGTTTATTGACGGCAACGGCAGAATGGGCAGATTGTGGCAAACATTAATTTTAATGCAACAATATCCTGTGTTTGAATTTTTGCCTGTTGAGCATTTGATTAAGCAACGCCAGAAAACATATTATGCAAAGCTTTCCGAAGCAGACAGCAAAGGCAATTCTACGCCGTTCATCGAATTTATGTTGGACATTATTTCGGAAGCATTGGACGAACTTCTTCAATCGCAAAACAAAACCCTTTATGCAGAAGACAGAATACAATTATTCAAAGAAAAAATCGGCAAAAATAAATTCGTAAGAAAAGATTATCTGCAAGCATTTAAGCACATTTCCGCGCCTACGGCAAGCCGCGATTTGAAATGGGCAACGGAACAAAATATCATCATCAAATTCGGCGAACAACGATTAACAGAATATCGGTTTAAATAGAATTATCTTTGCCTTATGAATCGTGTACTTTTCAAAGATTTGGGCAAAATGCCATACAAAGCCGCGTGGGATTTTCAGGAAGAAAAATTGTTACAGAAATCCGCTTTAAAACGCGAAGGCAAAGCCGACGAAATTACCAACGAACTGTTCTTTGTAGAACACAATCACGTTTATACTTTAGGCAAAAGCGGACATGAAGAAAATGTGTTACTGAATGAAGAACAATTGGCAAAAAAAGGCATCGAATATTTTCGCAGCAATCGCGGCGGCGATATTACCTATCACGGTCCGGGACAAATTGTTGGTTATCCTATTTTTGATTTGGAACAATTCAAGACAGATTTGAGTTGGTACTTGCGCAGTCTGGAAGAAGTCTTCATTCGCACCATTGCGGAATACGGCATTAAAGGCGAGCGCAGCAAAGGCGAAACCGGCGTGTGGATTGAACCCGACCGCAAAGGTTACGAACGCAAAATATGCGCGTTGGGCATTCGATGCAGCCGATGGATTACAATGCACGGCTTCGCACTCAATGTGAACACCAATTTAGATTATTTCAACTTCATCATTCCCTGCGGCATCCAAAACAAGCAGGTTACTTCCATTCAGAAAGAATTAGGCAAAACAGTTCCGATGGAAGAAGTAAAAGAAAAAATAAAACGCCATTTCAAAGACATCTTTGAATTAGAATTAGCTTAACCACAACGCTAAAATAAAATTGGAATTCTCTTTTGTGCCTGAGAAAAGGTGGCGAACCGCACGCATTTATATTTCAAATTTTCTATAAAGGGGCAACCCTACACGGCAAAAAGTTTCTAAAAAATTTAATGTATCCCTAAAAATTACAAGAAAACTTTAAGAATTTTTTGTTACACCGTTGCAATTTGTATCTATATTTGCAAAATGCAACATTATTGCATTTATTAAATTATTATTCAAGTCGTAATGATAAGAGCAACAACGCTGTCAATTCTTCTCATCAATTTGTTTACGTTTACTGTGGCAAAAGCGCAAAATAAAAGTTACAAACTTTCGCTTTATATCAAAGACAAAGTGGCCGGTCAGTTGTTGTCCGGAACTACGGTGCGCATTAATGGCGAAGGGTTTACAACAAACGACAGCGGGAAAATCATTATACAAAGAAATTCTCTGAAAAATTTTCACGCGGTTTTTTCTCACGTCGGATACGACAAGCTCGATGCGCATTTTTATCCAAAAAATTCTGTTGAAACAGATACCGTTTTCCTCACACCTGATGACGGCAAGTTGCAGGAAGTAACCGTTAACGGATACATTATTACCAACGGCGTAAACGCCATTGCACCTGCTACCACTTTGACTCAAAGCGATTTGGACAAAACGCGCGGCGAGAGCCTTGCTCATTTGTTACAGACCATTCCCGGCGTGAATATGCTGCAAACTGGCAACACAATTGCCAAACCTGTAGTAGATGGACTTTATGGTAACCGCGTACTGGTCATCAACAATGGCGTTCGTCAGGAAGGACAACAATGGGGCGCAGAACACGCGCCGGAAGTGGACCCGAATATCGCCAGCGACATTACTGTTGTAAAAGGCGCAGACGCCGTGCGCTATGGCGCGGAAGCATTGGGCGGCGTTATATTGCTTAACCCGGCGCCATTGCCTTACAACGACCCTACGTTGCATGGAGAAGTAAATATTAATGGCGTTTCCAACGGTCGCGGCGGCTCAGGCTCTGCCATGCTGAACAGCAGCTTTAAAGGCATACCGCAACTGGCTTGGCGACTTCAGGGTTCCTATTCAAAGTTGGGAAACTATCAAACAAAAAATTATTTTTTAGAAAACAGCGGCACCGAGCAAAAGAGTTTCTCCGGTACAATAGGCTATCAGGGAAAACATTTCGGTGGTCAGGTTTTTTACAGCCGTTTCCAAACAAGCCTTGGCATATTCATCGGTTCGGATATTGGCAGCATCGACGACTTGATTAGAATGATACATTCAAGAGGCAGCCAATACGCAAAAGGAAATTTTTCTTACAATTACAGCGCACCGTACCAAGCCGTAATACACCAATTGTTGAAAGGCAGTGTTTATTATAATACCGATGATGGCAGCCGATTTGAAGTAAACTACAACCTTCAAACCGACCACCGGCGTGAGTTTGACCGCCGTCGCGGAGACAGAAGCACTCTTCCCATCAATGACTGGATACTCCATACCAACACGCTGGAAGGCACGTGGCAAAAAACTTTTTCGGAAAAATGGCATACTACTACAGGCATAAACTTACGTGCGCAAAGCAATTACAACGACACCATTACTTTATCCAATCCATTTATTCCAAATTACAGCGCCAACTCAGTCGGTGTTTTCGGCATCGAACGCCTTGACTTAAACGACAAGATAGAATTAGAAGCCGGAGCAAGATTCGATTACCAGAAGTTCAACGCGGCTTCCAAGCGTTTCTTATACCAATATTACGACAGCTTAGGCAATGTAATACCTACTGAACAGGTGCCTTACTACGATGGAATTCCTTCACTACGAGGAGCTTACCATGAATATGGCGGAGACAGGAAGTTTGGCAGTTTTTCTTTTATTACAGGCGCCTTGTGGAAAATAAACAACATCTGGAATATCCGCTCCAATATCGGACTGGCTTGGCGCACACCCAACCCGGAAGAATTATATGCCTTTGGTCTGAATCAAGGAGCCAACAAATTTGAATATGGCGACAGCACATTGAGTAGTGAGCACGGTTATAAATGGATTACGACCCTTACAAAAGCAGGAGACAGGTTTTCTTTTGCCGCTAATATTTATTTACAATATATACAAAATTATATCTATCTAAATCCAACCGATTCCTTTACAAAAACGGTTACGGGCTATTATCCTGTTTTCCGGTATGTACAGACGAATGCTTTTTTCAAAGGACTGGATTTTGACGGCAGGTACAGCTTTGGCAACGGTGGCAAATTATTCCAGTACGAATTAAAGGCGTCGCTGGTAAGGGCTTACGATCTTACAAAAGATGCTTATCTTCCCAATATACCTGCTGACAGATATACCAATAGCCTACAATGGAATATCCCTTCGTCAAAAAAAATTACGGACAATTTTATACAGGTCAATTATATGTATGTTACCAGACAAAGCCGCTATGAACCCAACAGCGATTATGCACCGCCACCCGGCACGTATGGTTTGTGGGGACTATCTGCAGGTACTAAATTTTTACTGGGCGATGGCAGTAAATCTCTGACCGTTGACCTTTCCGTAGATAATCTGTTCAATATCGCGTATCGCGACTATCTGGACAGCTGGCGATATTATACTGATGAAATCGGTAGAAACGTTCAGCTACACGCAGTTTTCAGGTTTTAAATCAAAATAATATAATAAAAACAAGTATTACTCATCATCTAAAATGCAAAAACAATGAAAAAGAAAAATCTCTTATTCTCAACGACAGCAATGCTTTCAGGCGTCTTACTGTTCAGCTCGTGCTCAAAAACACCTTCTGATGAAGGACAGAAAATAGCGCCGCAGGAATTTTATTCTTCTACGGAATTAGTCGTAACACCCGGACACTTAACAGATACTACGAGCGCTCTTCCCGCTTTTACTGCAGACGGGGCTTCACAAACGTACTATGTAGATGCGCTTGGACAGTATTATACCATCAATGGTACAGATACATCTAAAGCAGAAACGCCCACACTAACCTTTTCAGCAGACCATGATTACCAGTTCCAAATCAATTTCCGTGATGAAGACGGGCAAATAAGCAACGATGAATACACCGACGAATCCAGCGATGAAGACGGTGCTGCCATCCACCAATTCTTCTTTGTGCCGGTAGCATCCGGCAGTGTAACCCCGGTAACCCAGACAAATGACGACGGAGACAAAATCGACGGATACGTAAATCTTACCGGTCTTGAAGACCATGGCGGATTGAGTTATTTCTATGGAGATAAAGGCACTAAATATCCTAATCAGATGATAGGATTAAACGGCTATTTCCATGTCTTAAAAGCGGGAGAAAGCTTTGATATGGTAGTGGATTTAAGACATGGCATACAGGATAAATTTTCGCATAATTATCCTTGGTATGATGCCGACTTTTCTTCAACAAACCCGGATAATGTAGTGGATGTGAACCAGCCATACGGCGCAACGGATTTTGCGACACTATTCCATATGCACGTGCAGACAACAAATTAATCCGTCTTCTGTATTTTTCTTTGATAATGATAAAGCCTGTTCGCAAAAGAACAGGCTTTATCATTATCATTGGTCATTGGATAAATTGATAAGAATGATTCATTTTTTACGAAAACTCTTCTTCCGTCATTATATTATTTATCATCGCTCCTGCAAAATTTCCTGCGGCTACAGCATTGGCTACGGAACGCATCGGGCTGGTATTGTCTCCACAGGCAAACACATTTTCTACGGTCGTTTTTTGGAACATATCTACTTTGATGTAACCTTGTTCATTAAGCTCGCAGCCCAGCATTTCGGGAATTTTACAATATTGTTCAAAGTCCGGTCGCGAATAAATTGCTTTGAGTTCAAAAGTTGTATGGTCTTTGAAGACGATTTGTTTCAAATAACCATTTTCGTGCTTGATTTCAGCTATTTCTTCTTCAATAATGGGAATATCGTGTCGGATAATTTTCTCGGTTTGCACTTGTGCCAAAGTTGATTTTCCGTTGGTAAAAATGGTCAAATCTTTTGTCAAGTTATGAATGAGTTGGGCATAATGAAATGCAAAATCGCCATTGGCAAGGATGCCTGTTTTTTCCTGTTTTGCTTCATAACCGTGGCAATATGGACAATGAATAACCGAAATTCCCCAACATTCTGCAAAGCCTTTGATACCGGGCATTTTATCTTTAACACCTGTGGCAAAAACGAGTTTTTTTGCTTTGTATGTTTCGCCTGATTGTGTAGTAATTTCAAAACCGAAATCGATTTTCTTTCCGCTAACGGCAAGGTCGTTTAAAAACATTACCGTGTCATATTTCAAAACCTGCGCTTTGGCTTTTTCTGCAATCAGGTTTGGTTTTTCTCCGTCCTGCGTAATGAAGTTGTGCGAATGCGGCGTTTGCCGGTTGCAAGGTTTTCCGCTGTCAATAATCAGGACTTTCCGCAGCGAACGCCCCAAAGCCATTGCTGCGGAAAGCCCTGCATAACTACCGCCAATGATGATTACGTCGAAATTTTTGTTCATTTTTTTCAGATATTTTCGGGAAACGGGTCATTCAATTTTACTTTCTTTTCAAACAAATATTCTTCATCTTCCTGCAACAAACATTTTTCCAAATCACGAGTAATTTTTTCCTTGTCCATATCCTGCCCGATAAAGACAATTTCATTCATCCTGTCGCCCCATTTTTTGCTCCATCTCGATTCGATGTATTTTTGATGATATACAAATGATGCGTATCTGGTACGTTCGCTGTAAGGCATACTGCACCACCAAACGCCCGCTCTTTCCACGCGCGAAGAACCGCCGGCTTGTGAAAAATTCAAAGCGTCATCGGGGCGAGAAGCCAGCCAGAACAAACCTTTGGCGCGGATGATATTTTGCGGATATTTTTCATCCAGATATTGCCAAAATCTTGCGGGATGAAATGGTCGCGGATTGCGAAACACAAAAGAAGCAATGCCGTATTCTTCCGTTTCGGGGGTGTGGTTTTCCGTCTGTAATTCTTTTTGCCAGCCAGCCGAAGTTTGCGCTTCGTCAAAATCGAAAAGCCCTGTATTTAAAATTTCATTGGGCGCTACTTTGCCAAATTGTGAAGTAATAATTTTCGCTCCCGGATTTAATTTGTGAATAGCTGCTTTTAGTAACCCGACAGTTTTTTCATCCACCAAATCGGTTTTGTTTAAAATAATCACGTTGGCAAATTCAATTTGGTCGGTCAGCAAATTCACAATCGTTCTGTAATCGCCTTCCATATCGGTAAGATTGCGGTCTTGCAGGAATTCATTCGTAGCGAAATCCTTGAAAAAGTTAAAACAATCCACCACCGTAACCATCGTATCGATATAGCTGAATTTGGAAAGGTCAATGCCGTTTTCTTCATCCACATACGAGAAAGTTTGTGCCACCGGAACCGGCTCGCTGATGCCGGTACTTTCAATCAACAAATAATCAAAACGTCCTTCTTTCGCCAGCTTTTCCACTTCAATCATCAGGTCTTCACGCAGCGTGCAGCAAATGCAACCGTTGCTCATTTCCACCAGCTTTTCTTCTGTGCGTGAAAGTGTGTTTTGGTCTTCCACAAGCTTGGCATCTACATTTACTTCGCTCATGTCGTTCACAATCACAGCAACTTTTAGACCTTCTTTATTATGCAAAATATGATTAAGCAAAGTTGTTTTTCCTGCGCCAAGAAATCCGCTCAATACCGTAACAGGCAATTTTTTCTGTATCATTTGAATAGTTTATTTTGAAACAACGTTGCAAATATAGTATTTTAAAACAAATGAAACAATGTTGCACAATTTAAAAATTGAAATTTTAAGAGAGCGCAGACTATTATCGCGATTATCTAAACTTTTTAAATTCACATCCTAATCCCGACAGGATTATATGTTTATAGCAGATTCCCGAATATAACTACTCAACATATTTTCTATTAACATTGAACCCTTCGGGTTCTTTTCTATCGTTCAAAAAATTAAAATTACCTTATCAGCAACGACAGCTTTTGAATTACAAGAAATTTATGATGAATCAATGCAACATTGTTGCAGTCGGTATGTACTTTTGCTGCTTCATTTGTGCAAAATCAATCATCCGTAAAACCGATAAATATTTTATGAAGTTCAAATTGTTTCTCTGTGCAACGCTGCTATTCATCAGCATTTCAGCGTTTTCTAAAAATACAAACGACATTATTTCTTCATTCAGCGGAACGGTTACGGACGAAACAACAAAGCAACCTTTGCCTCGTGCAACCATCACAATTCCCGACTTGCACATCGGCGCGGTTAGCGATTCTTCGGGAAAATTTACTATCAATAATATTCCTAAAGGCATTTATTTGTTACAAGTGAGTTATGAAGGCTATGCAACTTTTCTTCAGAAGATAGATTTTTCAAAAATTAATTATTTAGATATACAACTAAAAGAATCGGCATTGGAAAATGCAGATGTTGTAATCACAGGTGTAAGCAAGGCAACGGAAATTAAACGCGACCCTGTACCGATGGTTGCCGTGAGCAAATCGTATATCAACGAGAAAGCGGCATCTGGCAATGCGATTGATGTGATTGCCAATCTTCCGGGTATCAGCGCAGTTACAACGGGACCGAATATTTCCAAACCTTTTATTCATGGTTTGGGCTATAACAGAGTAGTAACTTCTGAAGACGGAATACGACAGGAAGGGCAACAATGGGGCGATGAACACGGCGTGGAAATTGACCAAAATTCGATTGACAGAGTGGAAATTATTAAAGGTCCTGCAAGCCTGAGTTTCGGTTCGGACGCGATTGGCGGTGTTGTAAATATGATTACGCCCGCGCCTGTTGCCGATGGAAAAATTCTTGGTTCGCTTACGGCAAATTATGGAACGAACAATGGATTAATCAACGGTTCATTTCGTTTGCAAGGCAATCATCACGGATTGGTTTGGGGAACAATTATTTCCGCCAAAGAAGCGAAAAATTATCAAAACCAACATGACGGTCGCGTGTATGCAACAGGCTTTAAAGAGAAAGATGCGCGCGCTATGATTGGCTTGAATAAATCATGGGGATATTCTTATTTAAACGCCTCTTTGTTCGACGATTTGCAAGATATTCCCGATGGCAGCCGCGATTCCGCTACGCGAAAATTTACGTATCAAATTAATGAAGCCGATACTTTCCGCCCGGTGGTTCCAAACTCCGTTTTAAATTCTTATGCGATTCCAACTTTGCATCAGCACGTGCAGTTATATCGCATTTATGACAACAGCAATATTCATTTAGGCAATGGAAATTTATTGTTCAATCTCGGTTATCAATATAGCCATCGCAGAGAATTTACGCATCCTGAAAACGCCGATATTCCGGGCTTGAATTTGGAATTAACCACATTGACTTACGACGTAAAATATGATTTTGATTTAGGCAAAGGTTATGAAACCACGTTCGGTGTAAACGGAATGTATCAGAATAATTCACTTGGTTATAGTACAGATTTCCCCATTCCTGCTTATCATCAGTTTGACATCGGTTCTTTCGCCGTTATGAAAAAAACGTATGACAAATTAGATGTTTCCGCAGGTGTTCGTTACGACCATCGTTCATTCAACGGAAAAGCAGCGTACATCGATACTTCGGGCGAATTTCCGACTTTGTATAAAGGTTCAAATCCTGCAACAACAGAGAACGTTGCGCAACAGTTTGCTGCGCTAAACAAATCGTTCAACGGCGTTACCGGAAGCGTTGGCGCAACGTATAATTTTTCCAACGCATTTTTAATAAAAGCCAATGTAGCCCGCGGTTTCCGCGCACCGAACATTGCAGAACTTTCAGCAAACGGTCCTGACCCGGGTTCGCAAATTTATCATGTAGGCAACTCAAATTTTAAGCCCGAATTTAATGTGCAGGAAGATTTAGGCATTGCGCTTACGTTGCCGAATGTTTCCGCAAATATTGAATTGTATAACAATAATCTGAGCAATTATATTTTCCAGCAACAGATTCTTGATGCCAACGGAAACGCCGAAAGAGTGGATGAAGACGGCACTTCCAATCCAAACGGGCAATACAGTAAATTTACGTATGTGCAAACCAAAGCAAGAATTTACGGCGGCGATTTTGACCTGGATATTCATCCCATTTCGTGGCTGCATTTTGAAAATAACCTGACATTAACTTACGGAAAAAATTCAGGCAACGGCGGCACAGTTCCCGACAGTTTAAAATACCTTCCATTCATTCCACCGTTGCATACGCACAGCGAATTGCGCGGAATGTTTGCCAAAGGTTTCGGCATTTTCAAGAACACTTATGCGTTTGTCGGCTTTGACCATTACAACGCGCAGGACAGATTTTTCGCGGCTTACGGAACGGAAACTTATACTGCAGGATATAATTTATTGAGCGCTGGAATCGGCGGAAATATTGTAAATAAACACGGCGATAAAATTCTGGAATTGTATATCGAAGGAACAAATTTGGCAAACAAAAATTATCAATCGAACATGAGCCGTTTAAAATATTTCGACAATGCGAATGTCCCTGACGGCGTGCAGCCGGGCATTTTCAACATGGGAAGAAATATCAGCTTTAAAGTGATTGTACCGTTTGATTTGTCAGCTCGTTCCAAGCAACGAATTTCGTAAGAAAATAGCTACAGATGCACAGATAAATTTATAATGTGCCTGTGGCTTTTTCAATATCTTTTTAAAACAGAATAGCTTTCTACACACAATTTCATCTGTGCATCTGTGGCTATCATTCTACATTCTTTCAGGCACATCAATACCCAATAAACTCATCGCTTTTTTAATGGTATTGCCTGCAAGCTGTGCCAATTGTACACGCAAAATTTTCTTCTCAAGGCTTTCAGCATTTGCAATGGAAAGGTCTGTATAAAACTGATTGAATGTTTTTGCAAGATTGAAAACATAAATCGCGAGCTTCGACGGGTCTTGCTCTGTCGCTGATTCGTTAATGGTTACCGGAAATTGTTCCAAATGTGTAATTACATCTTTTTCCTGCGGTAATAAATCGGTTGATTGGATACTCTGTTCCAATAATTTTTCTCCCGACACTTTGCGCAAAATGCTTTGAATACGCGCATAAGTGTATTGCACAAACGGTCCCGTAAAACCGTGAAAATCGATGCTTTCTTCGGGATTAAAAATCATTTTCTTTTTCGGATGCACACGCAACAAGAAAAATTTCAACGCGCCCAAACCCAATGTATGATAGAGTTTCAGCAATTCATCTTCCGAAAAATCTTTGACTTTGCCAAGCTCTTCGGTTTTTTGCTGCGCAATGTTCATCATCTCTTGTACAATATCATCTGCATCAACCACAGTTCCTTCGCGGCTTTTCATTTTTCCCGAAGGCAATTCCACCATTCCGTAACTTAAATGTTCAATTCCATCTGCCGAAGGCAAGCCCAATTTCTGGCAAATTAATTTCAACACTTTGAAATGATAATTCTGCTCATCTCCCACTACATAAATACTTTGGCTGATGCCAAATTCTTTTTGCTTTTGTTCCGCCAAACCAATGTCTTGCGTGATGTACACAGAAGTTCCATCTTTACGGCGAACGAGTTTTTCATCCAAGCCGTCGTTGGTCAAATCAATCCAAACGCTGCCGTCTTCTTTTTGATAAAAAACATTTTTGCGCAAGCCATCTTCTACCAAATCTTTGCCCAGCAAATACGTATTGCTTTCGTAATAAACTTTATCAAACTTAGTTCCAATCAGTTTGTATGTTTCGTCAAAACCTTCATAAACCCAACCATTCATTTTCTTCCACAACTCAATCACATCGGGCTTTCCGGCTTCCCAATCGAATAACATTTGCTGTGCAGCGCGCATAATCGGCGCTTCTTTTTCGGCTTCGTCTTCACCCTTTCCTTGCGCAACTAATTCTTTAATTTGTTGCTTATATTCATCGTTAAACTTCACATAATAATCGCCTACAAAATGATCGCCTTTTGTATTGGTCGACTGAGGCGTTGCACCATTCGCAAACATTTGCCAGGCAATCATGCTTTTGCAAATATGGATTCCTCTATCGTTCACAACGCAGGAACTAATAACTTCGTTACCATTCGCTTTGAGAATTTCTGCAATGCTGTAACCGAGAAAATTATTTCTTAAATGACCAAGATGCAAAGGCTTGTTGGTGTTGGGCGAAGAATACTCCACCATAATTTTTTCGTTGGTAGAAATTGCCTGACCGAAGCTTTTGTTCAGCGAATTTTCTTTTAAAAAATCAATCCAAAAACTATCTGAAATTGAAAGATTGAGAAAGCCTTTGATAACATTAAATTCTTTTATCAAATCATTATTTTTCTCAACAAGATAATTGCCCAATTCATTTCCCAATGCTTCGGGAGATTTCTTCAACTGCTTCACAAAACTGAAAAGCACCACCGTGTAATCGCCTGTAAATTCGGGCTTTGTGGCGTTGATTAAAATATCTTTTGCATCAATCGGGAATTGATATAAATCGTTAATCGCTGTTGCCGTAATGTTTTTTATTTGCGCTACAATGTTCATTCTGCTTGATTTCAACTCGCGCAAAAATAGACTGTTTGCGGGCGATTAACAAATTGCGCTCAATTGTGGCACGAAATTTATTTATCTTTATAAAACCAATTCGTTTTGGTTCTATAATTTTGTACTCAACAATTAAAATAATAACAAATGAAAAAAACACTTTTTGCTGCCGCAGTTTTATTATCAAGCGCATTTCTTTTTTCTGCCTGCTCTTCCACATCGCACATTGTTGGCGGCGTTCAGTTGAACGGAAATTACGTTGTAACCAATGTATCCGTTTCCGGAGTGGACACAGCGTCTTCAACACACAAAGAAACTTTTGATGATGCAGGCAATACATCGGCAACCATTCTCACAAAAGTAAAATTGGAAACTACCGTATTTGACGACGTAACGCCGAATTGCTTTATCGGCAGCACATGGAAATTGCCACACAATGGTATGGGAACTTATACGATTCAAAACAACGGCGATTGCTACGCAGGAACGAGAAACATTGTATGGTCTGTTCGCACCGACCAAAACGGACAAAAGATTTTCCAACTGAAAATACTGAACGGACAAAAAGCGAAGAAAGTAACCGAAGGTTATATACTGAGTATCGTAAATACTTCCCAAGACGGCTTCACGCTGGAATCGCCCGTAACCGTTGACGGTCAAACGGCTTATGTGTATTACGATTTTGCAAGACAATAAAAATGATTTTTATACATGAAAAGCATCACGTAAATTGTGTGATGCTTTTTTGTTTAAATTTGTATCAAATAAGATACACACACAACTATGACAACGACAGCAATCAGAAAACGTTTGACAGATTATCTGCAAACGGCTGACGATAAAAAAATAAAAGCCATTTACGCAATGGTTGAGGACGAAATAAATACTGCCGAAAATGATTGGGATGATGATTTTGTAAAAGAATTGGAACACAGAAGCAAAGCATTCGCAAGCGGAAAAACAAAAACATATTCTTGGGAAGAAGTGAAACAGGCAGCGAGAGAAAAAGCTAAACCCGTTGTCAGATAATGAGCTATCCTTTATTGTTCAATCAGCAAGCTAACGAAGAATATGCCGAAGCATATCTTTGGTATGAACTGAAACAAAAAGGATTGGGCGAACGCTTTATGCAATGCGCGGAAAAACGATTAAATCAAATAAGCGAAACACCCGAACGTTACAGCAAAAAATACAACCTGCGATTCAGAGAAGTGAAAGTTGAAGACTTTCCATACATGATAGTCCACGAATTTTCCTCGAAAAAAACTGATTCATATTGCCGCCATCATACACGGAAATAGAAACAACAAACGCAGATACAGAAGAATGAAATAAAAAAAGCCTCACACAAATTGCATGAGGCTTTTTTATTTATCAAAATATACAAAGGAAATTTACTGCCAACCACCGCCTAAACTTTTATACAAACTCACAGCTGCAATCAATTGCTGACAATGTGTTGAAGCCAAATTCAATTGCGCCTGTAACGAATTGTTTTGTGCGGTAATCACTTCAAGATAATTTGCCATTCCGCTTTTGTAAAGCATAGATGCGTTGTCCGTAGCGCGCGCTAAAGTTGCTACTTGCGACGATGCAATTTTTTCCTGCTCGCTCAACTTATTCAATTGCACCAACGAATTAGAAACATCCGTAACAGCGCCAACAACCGACTGACGAAATTTGATGACAGCTTGTTCTCTTTCAGTTTTGGCAACTTCATAATTTGTCTTCAAAGTTCGTTGTCCGAAAATCGGTTGTACCAATGAACCACTTACAATTCCGAATAATGAACTCGGAATATTAAACCAGTTACTTGCTTTCAAAGATTCCAATCCGCCGTTGGCAGTAATGTTTAAATTCGGGTACATATTTGCTTGCGCAATGCCTACTTTTTGATTGGCAATTTCAATATTCATTTCTGCCGAGCGCACGTCAGGACGATGGCTTACCACCGCCGCAGGAACGCCTGCATTCAACTGTTGCGGCAATTGAATATCCGACAATTGCGCTTGCCTTTCTATACTTTGCGGCAATTGTCCTGTTAATTGACTCAACGCATTTTCCTGCAACGAAATCTGTTCTTGTAATTGCGGAATTAATAATGCCGTTGTTTCTCTTTGCGCTTTCGTTTGTTCCACCGACAAAGCATTGGTTTCGCCTGCATCTTTCAGCAATTGTGTTTGCTGTAAAGTGCTGTCGGCTAAAGCAAGGCTCGCATTGGCAATACGTAATTGTTCATCCAGCATCAGGAGATTGTAATAACCATCTGCAATGTCCGCAATAAGCTGTGTTTGCACGGTTTTCTTCGCTTCATAAGTTTGTAAATATTGAAGCAAAGCCGCTTTCTTTTGGCTGCGCAATTTTCCCCAAATGTCCGCTTCCCAACTAAGGTTTAAACCAACAATATAATCTTCATAATGCTTGCTGCCGGTAAGGTCTGCAAAGCTTCCGTTCAAGCTGTTTTCGGATGGACGATTGTATTGTCCGCTCACAGTTCCGCTCAATGTCGGCAATTGCAAATTTTTCGCCTGCAACAATTGTTGTCTTGCAATTTCAATTCTGTTTACAGCAACCTGCAAATCGAAATTATAATCGATGCCTTTTTTAATCAAAGATTTCAGCGTAGCATCCGTGAAAAAATCTTCCCACGAAATGTTGGCAATACTTGCCGTGTCACTGTATGCAATGTCTTTATATTGCTGCGGCAAATTCAAACCGGGCTGTTGATAAGGCTTCGTTACATTGCACGAAAGCAGTGCTACGACAGTGATTGCAGATAAATAAAATTTGTTTTTTGAATGTTTCATGTATTTATTTTTTGAAACTGTTTACAATTATTTTTTAGAGATTCCTCATTCCGCTTCGCTCCATTCGGAATGACGGTGCAAGCGTTTCAATTGCTTTGCAAATCATCATTATAAATTAAAAAATGAAAGTCTGCATCGTCATTTCGACCGCAGGGAGAAATCTCAACAAAACTTATTTTATTAATTGTTGAACGAAACTTTTCATTATCCTCAAAATCTTTCGCACACAGTTTCGTCCAACAATAGTTTTAATCATGTTTTATTAATCGTGAATATCCACTTTCGTTATTCGTTTTGAATCTTTCTTTACCACCTTTTCCTGCAAGTATTGGAAAATCACAAACAACACAGGAATCACGAATATGCCCAATAATACGCCCGTCAACATTCCGCCGACAGCACCTGTTCCGATAGAACGATTACCCAGCGCCGAGGCGCCTGTTGCACGCATCAAAGGAATCAAACCAACGATGAACGCGAACGAAGTCATCAATATCGGGCGAAGCCTTAAACGCGATGCTTCCAAAGCCGCGGCAAACAAGGGCATTCCGCCGCGCCTGCGCTGTACGGCAAACTCCACAATCAGAATCGCGTTCTTCGCCAGCAGCCCGACGAGCATGATTAAACAAACCTGCACATAAATATTGTTGTCAATGCCAAACCAATTGATGAACAGCATTACACCAAACACTCCCAGCGGAATGGTCAAAACAATTGCTAACGGAAGAATATAACTTTCGTATTGCGCAGCCAGCAAGAAATAGACAAACACAAGACTCATGATAAAGATGATGGTCGTTTGCGAGCCTGCATTAATTTCTTCTCTCGTCATGCCCGTCCATTCGTAACCGTAAGATTTCGGTAATACCTGCGCCGCTGTTTCTTCAATAGCTTTAATGGCGTCGCCTGTACTATATCCGGGCTTCGGTGTACCGTTGATGGTTACTGCATTGTAAAGGTTATTTCTCGTAACCGTTTCCGGTCCGTACACGCGCTTGAACGAAACAAGCGCATTTGCCGGAACCATTTGTCCTTGTGCATTTTTCACATAAATATTATCCAGCGATTGAGTATTCATACGATACGCGGCATCGGCTTGTACCATTACACGATAATATTTTCCGAAGCGATTAAAATCATCTACAAAAGTGCTTCCGTAATAAGTCTGTAATGTTTGCAACAAATCGCTGACGTGTACGCCAAGTTGCATGGACTTTTCATTATCAATCTCCAGCATATACTGCGGATTACCTGCGGAATATGTAGTAAATGCAGCAGCAATTTCTTTGCGTTGCATCAATGCACCAATGAACGCATGTGCAGTCGTATCAAGCTTTCCGAGCGAACCGTTGCCTCTGTCCTGCAACATAAATTCAAAGCCACTTACATTACCAAATCCTTGAATCGTCGGGAATGTAAAGAAGAACGCACTTCCGCCTTTTACCTGCTGCGCCACCTGCATCGTCATGTATCCTGCAATCTGGTCAAAGCTTTTCATCGCGCCGCGTTCTTCCTGCGGTTTCATACGTATAAAGCCCGCACCAAAAGGCGCTGCATTTGCGTTGGAAATAAAGTTCAATCCATCTATCTGGTAATGATGCTGCGTGAAAGACTGTTGCTTTGCAATGCCTTCAATGCTTTTCATTACTTTATTCGTTCTGTCCAAAGAGCTTCCGGGTGGCGTATTTACCGCATACAACAAGAAGTTTTGGTCTTCCGTAGGAATAAAACCGGTAGGCGTTCTTTTTATCATAAAGAACGTAACCACAGCAACCAATGCTAAACCTGAAATGGCAACCCATTTCCGCTTAACTAAAAACTTAATTGCTTGCAGATATTTGTCGGTCAAAGTTTTAAATCCCACGTTAAATGCCGCGAAAAATCTACCCAAAAATCCTTTGCGCTTTTCGCCGTGTTCTTCGGTATGCGGGTTTTTCAAAATCAATGCACATAACGCAGGACTAAGCGTAAGCGCGTTCACGGCAGAAATCAAAATAGCTATTGCCAGTGTAAACGCGAACTGTCTGTAAAACACGCCTGCAGGACCTTTCATAAAACCAACGGGAATAAACACCGCAGCCATGACCAATGTGATAGAAATAATCGCGCCCGAAATTTCGCTCATCGAATGTTCCGTTGCTCTGCGCGCAGGCAAACCCGTTTGTTCCATTTTCGCATGTACGGCTTCGACCACCACAATCGCATCGTCTACCACAATACCGATGGCAAGAACCAATGCAAACAAGGTCAATAAATTGATACTGAAACCAAAGAGTTGCATGAAGAAAAATGTACCCACAATAGCTACGGGTACTGCAATTGCGGGAATTAACGTTGAACGGAAATCCTGCAAGAAAATAAACACCACGATGAATACCAATATGAACGCTTCCACTAATGTGTGCAACACCTGATGAATGGAAGAATCCAAAAACTCTTTGGCATTGAACATAATGGTTGATTTCAAACCTTTGGGCAGCCTTTTATTAAATTCGTCCAATTGTTTTTGCGCTGCTGTAAGAATGTCGTTCGCGTTAGAACCTGCCGTTTGATAAATTGCCAAACCGGAAGTAGGGTTGCCGTCTAACCTGCTATTGGCGGAATAAGTATAAGAACCCAATTCAACGCTTGCAACATCTTTGAGTTTGATTACAGAACCATCCGTATTCGCTTTGATGATGATGTTATCATAGTCTTCAGGCTTGTTCAGTTTGCCTTTATATTTCAACACATATTCAAATACCTCTTTGCTTTGCTGTCCCAATCTTCCCGGTGCAGCTTCCAGGCTTTGGTCTTTAATTGCATTGCTTACATCCTGCGGCGAAAGCCCGTAAGCATTGAGCCTGTCTGGCTTCAGCCAGATACGCATGGAATAATCCCTGTTGCCGAAGGGTTGCGCCTGTCCCACACCCGGAATACGCTGCAACTGCGGAATCAAATTTATCTTGATATAGTTTTGAATAAAAGCTTCATCATAGCTTGTATCTGAACTCGACACGGCAATAAACATGATGATACTGTTCTGTACTTTCTGTGTGGAAACGCCCGCCTGAACTACTTCCTGTGGTAACTGGCTTAAGGCTTTCGACACCCTGTTCTGAACATTTACCGCATCAATATCGGGGTCTGTTCCCTGTTTAAAATATACATTCAAAGTCATGCTTCCGTCGTTGCTTGAATTGGAAGTCATGTACGTCATGTTTTCCACGCCGTTTACCGCTTCTTCAATCGGGTCGGCGACGGAGCGCGCCACAGTTTCGGCATTCGCACCGGGATAAGTGGTCGTAACCTGCACGGTCGGCGGCGCAATATCAGGAAACTGCGAAACGGGCAATGTGGTTAAAGAAATCAGCCCCAATATCAACAATATTGCCGAAACGACTGTCGATAATACCGGGCGCTGAATGAATTTTTTTAGCATAAAAAATATCTTTTTATTTAGATAAATGATTTTTTCACGCAACGCGACAACGAAAACCGCGAACGCAACGCACTATTTATTTTGTTACGTGAAATGATGTTCAATAATATATTCGATAGCAATAAAACATTAACGTAGCGAGCTTTGCTCTCTTTGTTTCGTTGCGTAAAACTCAACTACTCCAGCGGCGATACTTTCAACAAACTGTCCAAAGTAATCGGCTGCGGCTGAATGGCTGCGCCGTCTGCGAGCCTGTCGAAACCTGCATATACGATTTTGTCGTTTGCTTTTACGCCATTGTTTACGACATAATAAGTGCCTGCACTTTGTGCAATGTTGATTTGCCTGCTCGCAACTTTGTTGCTGTCGCCCACAACAAAAACAAAAGTTTTGTTCTGCACTTCAAACGTCGCTTCCTGCGGAACGACTGTTCCGTTTATCGCCTGGTCAGGAACGCGGATTCTACCTGTGTTGCCCGAACGCAACAAACCGTTTGCATTAGGAAATGTTGCACGGAAACTGATAGCGCCGATGTTTTTATCAAACTGTCCTTCCACGATTTCCACTTTTCCTTTTTCGGGATAAAGAGAATCATTTGCCAACACAAGCGATACCGGCGGAATGTGTGATACTTTTTCTTCCATAGTTTTTCCCTGAACCGATGAAGTGAAATGCAGGAAATCTGTTTCACTCATGGAGAAATAAACATACATCTGCTTTGTTTGCGAAAGCACCGTCAATGCTTCGGGCGAAGTTGTACCCACGAGGCTTCCCGTTTTATAAGGAATGCGACCAATGTAACCGTCGGCAGGCGCGTCAATCGTGGTAAAACCAACATTGATGCTTGCAGAAGATTCAGCCGCCTGCGCTTGTGCAACATTAGCTTTTGCCTGTTCATACTGCGCCTGTGCAGTCTGCAGTTGCACATCGGATACCACATTGTTTTTTACCAAAGGCAACAATTTGTCCACGTTGATTTTTGCGTTTTGCAAAGCCGCTTTTGCAGCCAGTAAAGTCGCGTGTGCGCTGTTCTTTTGCTCGTTGTAAGGTCTGCTATCAATTCTAAAAAGCGTTTGACCTTTGTGAACATAAGCACCTTCATCCACATAAATCTTCGTCAATATCCCTTCGACCTGCGGACGAATTTCTATGTCTTTGCTGCCTTCTACCGAAGCGGTAAATTCTTTGTAAGTATTTACATTCAAATTTTGCAAAGCCAATACAGGCAATGCAGGCGGCGGCGGTGCGGCAGCAGCCTGATTTGCAGCCGAAGATGAACCGCAGCCGGACAAAGCAATGAGCGAAAACGCAATCAATCCGAATAAGTATCCATACTTATACTTTTGAATAACTCCTTTTTGTGTCATCTGTTTTTATTTTTTGTTTTTGATTTGATTAGAAATATAACTATGTTAGTATTTATAACATTGTTAGATAATGAAGAAAAAAACTCTTTTAAATATTATTACACAGCCTTTTTATGGCTTTAATTTTTTCTTTGAATAATGTTTTAGACTTAACATCGTTAGTATTTATAACAACATTAATGAGTAAAGAAAAAAATTTACTAAACGTTTTTAATATAAGCTGCTACCGTATCTTCCATTACTTTCTTGTTAAATGTTGCATCTATGTCCGAGTCACGCATCAGCATAATGGAAATTAAGCCGTGCAGTACAGACCAAAACGAATATGTTTTAAAGCAAAGCTCGCTCATATCGGACTTGTTTTCACGCATAATCTTTTCAATGGCTTCCGCAACAAAATCGCGGAAATCATTAACTTCGGGCTTCATTTTTCCAGCGCCACAACATGGCACGCCAAGCCCATACATCAACTGATAATACTCTTTATTTTTAAAAGCAAAATTCCAGTAAGTATCTGCATAAGCTTTCAACTGCTCTTTAGGGTCGGAATATTTTTTCTCTGCTTTCGCCAACAGCTTGTGCAATTGCCCGAACGCATCGAGCGACAACTCGTATAAAATAGCTTCTTTATTCTCGAAATGCCCGTAAATGACGGGCGCACTGTACTCAATTGCATCCGCAATTTTGCGCATGGAAAGCGCCTGCCAGCCTTCTTCTTTTACGATTTGGCGGGCTACATCCAATATATTGGACTTCACATTTTCCTTATGTCTTATTTTACGCTCCGTGATACCCATCACACAAAATTTTTTCTAACACCGTTAGCAAAATTAAGACCGTTTTCTATTCCGGCAAAAAAAATTTATTTAGAACCGATTATCAGTTAATCAAATTATCTTTGCGCCATGCAATTATTAGACGGAAAAATCGCTTCAAAAGCGGTAAAAGAACAACTGAAACAGCAGGTCGAAACCTTAGTAAACAAAGGCAAACGCGCGCCGCATCTCGCGGCAATTCTCGTGGGAACAAACGGCGCAAGCGAAACCTATGTCGCCAGCAAAGTGAAGAACTGTGCAGAAATCGGCTTTCAATCTACCTTAATTCGTCTGGATGAAAATGTGGACGAACAGACTTTGCTCGACGAAATCATCAAACTGAATAATGATGAAAATATCGACGGCATTTTGGTACAACTTCCTTTGCCCAAGCACATTAGCGAGCAAAAAATAATTGCAACCATTGATGCCGCGAAAGACGTAGATGGTTTTCATCCCATCAGCGCAGGAAATTTAATGCTCGGCATTCCGTCGTTCATTCCCGCAACGCCTTACGGCATCATGCTGATGCTGGAACATTATAATATTGAAACGAAAGGCAAGCACGCCGTTGTGATTGGTCGCAGCAATATCGTTGGCAGACCGATGAGCATTTTGTTAAGCACAAACAATCCTTACGGCAATTGCACGGTTACACTTTGTCATTCGCACACACATAACTTGAAAGAGCTTTGCTTGCAGGCAGACATTATTGTTGCCGCATTGGGTAAGCCGGAATTTTTAAAAGCCGATATGGTTAAAGACGGAGCAATTATTATAGACGTTGGCATTACGCGCGTGGAAGATGCAACAAAAAAATCGGGTTACAGCATCAAAGGCGACGTCGCGTTTGATGAAGTTGCAGAGAAAGCATCTTTCATTACGCCTGTTCCCGGCGGCGTGGGGTTGATGACGATTGCGGGATTGTTGAAGAATACGATGCGGGCGTACGAATTACGTGAGGTAAAATAGAAATGGAAATCATAAATCAAACATCGCAAATCAAACATACACTTCCCGTGATGGAAGCATTTTACACCATTCAGGGCGAAGGATTTTATCAGGGTCGCGCGGCGTATTTTATTCGTCTTGGCGGCTGCGATGTGGGCTGCGTTTGGTGCGATGTAAAAGAAAGCTGGGATGCTAATCTTCATCCTCAGCAAACTGTAACAAAAATTGTTACAGATGCTTTGCAGGAAACCAATAAGGCAAAAAATGTAATCGCCGTCATCACAGGCGGAGAACCTTTAATGTATAATTTGGATGAACTGACGAATGCTTTGCAGGAAGTAGGTTTTCAAACTAATATTGAAACTTCCGGCGCCTATTCGTTAAGCGGAAACCTTGACTGGATTTGCCTTTCGCCCAAAAAATTTAAAGCGCCTTTGCCGGAAGTTATAGCTAAAGCCAATGAATTAAAAATCATTATCTACAACAAATCCGACTTTGCCTGGGCGGAAAAATATGCCGCGCAAACAAAGCCGGATTGCAAACTATATCTTCAACCTGAATGGTCGAAAGAAAAAGAAATGTTGCCTTTAATTGTAGATTATATCAAGCAAAACCCGAAGTGGGAATTGAGCTTGCAGATTCATAAATATATCAACGTTCCGTAATTTTTATTTCCACACATCTGTAATTTCGTGTGCAGAAGTATCCTGCACGCAAGGCGGCAAACCGTACATTTTTTCAAGAGTACGCAACACATCAAAGTGATTAATATGTTCGGCATATTCTCCGGGTTTTACCTGCGGTCCGACAATGAATGTAGGAATACGATTAGTCGCCGTCATATCGTCTTCATCAAAAGTAAGAATGAACATACTGTTATGCGTTTTAGCCCATTCGATATATGCGCTTAGGTTTTCTTTCAGCCAGTCGTCGCCACGCTTGATGGCAGCCGAATCGCCCGGTTTGCCAATGTTGTGCATATCGTGGTCCATATCGGGAATTACGAAAGCAACATCCGGAAGTTGATTAAAATCTTTGGGGAAAGCAGTCATTGGCAGACTTAAAGAATCGGGGAAATTATTTTCTCCGTTGCCTTGCCAGTTTATCCACGGACAATGCTTGCGACCATAGACAGTGCCATGCGTAAGCGCGCTTACACTGTCGCGGCAAATCTTACTGCCTACCGAAGGTAAACCTTGCGCGTAACCTTTAAACGTAAATCCTTTGGCAATAAGGGAAGCACCTAAATTCTTAGTTGTATAAGGCGTAACCGAATCGAGGCAACGGTCGTCGGTTACATCTTGTACACTGCCCGAAAAAAATGCGAGATAGTTAGGCTGGCTCGGATGTATAACACCATGAGAATCGGTAAACAGTGCAGCTTCCTTACTCAACGAAGTAATATACGGCGCATTGGGCGAACCGATAATTTCATCGTACTTATGATTTTCATCAATCACGATAATCAAATGTTTTGGTCGCGGAATGGTAGCCGTTGTTTTCGATTTGCAGGAAAACAAAAAGCTAAACATAGCTGCTGCCAATAAAAAGGAAAGATTTGTTTTTCTCATCGCCTGATATTTTTTTTCAACGACGAAAATAACTTTTGATGCTTAGTCAAAATGTTATGTCATTGTTAATAGCATTTTAACTTTTTATACATTACCTCTTGTTCCCGCTTGTCTTCTCAATCTTCCGATAACAACAAATGCGCCTACCATGGCAGGAAAAAACAAGATGAACGACCTTTGCAAAACCGTGAACAACGGAAGCATTGCAGCAGGAATTATTTTCTTATAAAATACTGCGATACCCAACTCCGCAAACCCGCTACCGCCGGGCGTTGGCGCAAAATAAATCATAAACTGAATGAGTATTTGCACACAAATAACGTGTATCAAATTTGCATGAATTCCCAATCCTAAAAGTATCACATACTGCGTACAATATTTATTCAGATAAAGCGCAATTGATATTAATATTGCCAACGGAAATAACAACGGATTTTCTTTCAGCAATGTATGGCAAACTGCCTGATACTTTTGAATATTTCGGAAAGATTTTGCTCCCCAACTTTCTAATTTCTTTTTTCTTTTCGAAAATAAATGCGCCAATAAAGCTGCAATTTTTTGTATCAAATTTCCAATCAAAACAGGTTTCCAAAAAGCGAGCAGAAATACCAGTAAGAACAAAGTGAAAAATGTAAACCCGTATTTCAACAGATAGCTGATAACATCCGCTTCAATCTGATGATGTATTGTAAGCAATGCAAACAGCGCAGCAAGCGGCATATAAATAAGTGTAGCACCCATATTGATTAGTGCAACAGCAAACGCATCGATAAACTTAACGCCGTTGCTCATATAAATATACAATTGTGCCGGACCGGCACCGCCATGCGCGGGCGTAATGGCACCCATAAACATATTCGCCGCATTGGCTTTGAAACTTACCCACGAAGAAATTGTCGGATTGAGCTTTCGTATAAAAATATGATTGCGCCAGCCGCCGAGCAGCAAATCGATAAAAACCATCAGCAAGCCAAGCAACAAATATTTTAACTTGAACTTTTCAAGCGCTTTCAGTGTGCTACCTGCATTATTATACAAAAACAAAAAAGTTAATACTGAAATCGTAATCAGTGCAAACCACAAAACACCTTTGACGATGGCATTCTTTTGAAAATATTTCAAAAAACCGCTTTCTTTTTCTGCTTGTAATTCAAGCGTAGTTGCATTATTTTCTTGCATAAAAGATTGTTTATTTGAATAATGATTGACCTTCCGACGGATAATGATTCTTGCCCATCCAATGAAGAATTGTATTAAAGACATCAGCAGTTCTAGCAGAGAAATCCGCGTTCAATGTTTTATTGGAAATAAGCGGAACCAACATATGTTCCCGTTGTAAAGAACCGTGAGAGCCTTTGTGTTCAGGTATTTCCCAAAAGTCGCGCAAGTCGTAACCTTTTTGTGCGCTTACAACAAAATCGCCTGCTCTTTTGCCGCGAAACAATTGTTCTATCTGCACCAAAGCATCGGGATAATTTGTATCGAAAGTTGATTCCAATGCTTCTCTCGAATCAATGGAATTAATTTTTCCTAAGCCAAGCGGGTCGTTCGTTTCAGGAGAATAACTATATTTTTCATTATCTTTAAAAATGATTGCTTTACCGTGTAAATTCTCTACAACAAAACTATTTTCCCTGTTCCCGCGATAAGTAATAAAATCAATGGCAGGTTCTTGCAGCAATGCTTTACGCCTGTCTTTTGTGAAATAATGCATCAACTCATTTTCTCTCAAACTATGACTGCCTCTGTGTTTCAGTAAATGAATACTTGCAAAAGAATTGCCCGAAACGGAAACGGAACATTTTGGATTCAAACGCCAGATAACAGGATAGCTGACCGATTTTAGTCCATGTTCCGTCATCCAATCGCTGAGGTCTAAATGTGTATGTGTGGGCGTTAATCCGTGGTCGGATGTAAGTATGAACAATGTATCATCCCAAAGATTTTTCTTTTCAAGAAATGCTCTTACTTCGCCAATACTTTCATCTGCAATTTTATAAGCGGCAATTGTTTTTTCATCTTGAATATGATAATAATGCGAATCCCAATCAACACTCGGGAAAACGGCAAAGAGAAAATCAAAATCTTTTCCGCTAAGCAGCAAATCCATAATGCGCGCGTGTCCCGTAATATCCACAGGATGATTTCTCTTGAAAAAATGCGCACGCATATACAACAAGGCTTTTCCTTTTTTGCCCAAATCATTTTCGGCTTTTACGCCGCGCGTAATCATGTTGTAGAGGTTGTATGACTGGTCAAAAATTTCTAACAACGTTGGTTTGTCCTGCGGCATATCTGTATTGAACAACCCTGCTTCGGGACCGCAATACGAGCGCATGGTATTTTTATTAAACCATCTTTTTCGTTTAAATTCTTCTTTATCAAACCAGCGAATGCCTGTAACATTCATGGTTCCGGGAAAATGCCCTGTGAGAAACGGCAAGTATGCAGGTCCGGTAGTTGATGGAAAACACGTGGTTGCTTTTCTGAATGTGCCTTCCTCTGTAATGCGTTTGATGTTCGGCAGCTCGCCTTTGTCTATTAATTTTTTTATCACGTCGATATGCGCGCCATCAACGAGATAATAAATCACTCTTCGTTTTTTCTTCATCCATTGCAGGACAATTCAACAGAGCAATACCCTACTCTAAAAGAAGTATTTTTTTCTAAAAATAATTAACGGCTTTTCCAAAGCGTATAGCCGAAACGAAGAGACAGAATATCCTGTTCAAGTTTAAAGTATTGCATACTTAGGCTTATTCTTTTTCCAATGTCCCATCCAACTTCCGGCGCGTATAAAAACCTCTCTTTTATATCATGGTTTTTAAAAGACATTCCTATTTGCATTGCAGCAAAAAAATGTTGCGTGGCAAAAATCTTTAACCCTGCCATTTGATAAAAAACAGGAACGGAATTAGCATTGGGATTTATTCCATAGTCAGCATACCAATTGTCCAATTTTGCCATCCCTGTTGTTGCAATAAAAGCCATGTTATCCGGAAGGTTTTTCAGAACTCTTACATCATAGCCCAAAAGCCTGAAGCCGATTGTATTGAAGTTGGGCAGCAATGCAGGCTGCAAAGACCATGACCTATCGGAACTGTTACTGCTTCTGACCGTTGTTTTTATCCAAGAGTCATTGCTTATTCCCAACTGCCATCCGATGCCATATTTTGTTTTGCCTGCGAAATGGTCGATATATCTTTTAAAAACGGGACCGCCGAAAAGGGAATACCTTTTTGCAAATCGCCAACTAAAGGACGGGCGAAATTCCAAGAGATAATTTATATCACTAATACTATTGTCATCAAATTTTGTTATGTGTAATATTCCGTGTTTTTCCCCATCTAAATATCTTGTTTCCCAAAACATTCCCCAGTTAAAAACTGTTGAAAAAATCATACGTTGATTAATCACAAAATCATGCCCCAATCCGAAACCAATATAACCTATGTGTTTAGTAAAGAAATTTGCGCCCGCCAAAATTGAAGTATATAATTTCCTGTTACCCAATTTTATCTCTGCATTTGTACTCATCATATCCGTGGCAAAAAAAGAAACAGCGGGGAAATATTTACTACCAGAAATATTAATAGCTCCTAAGCTATAACCATCCGAAGAATCGGAAATATTAATCAAACCTATCTGCAATCCTTTCAAGTGTTTCGCGTGATTAATAGCGCCAATTTGCACACCGTCTTCCTCGCCTTCCGTTTTATTTAATAAAGCTGCAAGCTGCAATCCACGTGCAGTATCGCCCACATAATTATGAATGCCTGCAAGCTGTACGCCGTTCAACGACTTCTCTATAATATTGACGGCTCCTGCAATCTGGATAATACTTCCATTGCCTTTGTTGTAATTAAAAACAGTTCCCGCTTCCAGGCCGTTTACACCATGCGAAGTGCCGCCAAACAAATGCAATGCAACATTTTTTTCGTACGTATTCTTTGTTTCCGAAGTTACCGGCGGCAGTTCCGGAACAGGCATTTGTCGAAGTGAAATAGTTTGTTTTTCGTCATCGATATTTTCTAAAGAAATTATTTTATCTGTATAAAAATCTTTGCTGATACATAAATAATTTATCGTTGTATCCAACGGAATTTTAATAATAAACTTTCCGTCTATATTCGTCTGAACCTTAGTTGTGGCAGGCATTGTATAAATAAATGCGTTATCAATTTTTTCTCCCGTAGAATCGTCCAAAACAATGCCTTCAATTATCCTGAATGCAGCTTTACGAATAACGATATATCCGTTTTCTTCCGTAAACAAAAATGAATGATGCAACATTTGCGCAAGCACCTTTTCAACGGTTTCATTCTTCACATCAATATTTACAGATTTAGCATCTTTAAAAATATCGGATTGATAAGAAAACAAAACATTGGTTTCATTAGAGAGTTTTTCCAACGCCTGCGGAACGGATAAATGATTAACCGAAAAATCTGCAACATGTTTCTTCAACAAGGTTTGTGCGTGAAGTTGTAAGCCAAACAGAACAGCAAGTACAGCGATGTATAATTGTTTCAAATGCGTATAAAATTTTAATGGCGGTAAAGTATAATTTTCCCTTGTGTTTTTCTGTATTTCAATCGTAATGTGCGGCATACAATTTCCAGTACATTGTCCAAAGGAAGATTGTTGAACGTAACCGTTATCGGAATATTTTCAAGACTGTCATTTTCCAGAACAATGTTTTGGTTATAACTATCGTTCAAAGCGTCGATTAGATTTTTCAACGGAGTGCTGTTGCAATTGAAAATTTTTGTTCGATAATATTGATACAATTTATCGGAAGCGATTGCTTTTACAAGCGGCGCATTATTGGTTATTTCCGTTTTTTCATTTGCGGACAACAATAATTCGCTGCCGTCTTTTTCTACTTTTACCTTGCCCGATTCCACCACTATTTCCGTATTTTCTTTATCCGATTTTATGTTGAAGGATGTACCAATGTCTTCAACGGACAAATCATTTACCGATACCTTAAACGGCATAGAAGCATTATGACGAACATTGAAAAATGCTTCGCCATGCAGCGTTACCCTTCTGTTTTTTCGGTTGAAATTTTTGGTATAAACAAGAGAAGAATTTTTGTTTAGTGTAATCTTAGAACCATCGGGCAATGTTGCAGAAACAATTTGTTTGCCCGAAGCAATCTTAATTTTTTGACTATTGGAATAATAATAAGCAATAGAAGCGATAAAAATAAACCCGATAAACATTGCCGCAACACTGAAAATTTTCCTGTATGAAACAGAAAATTTTCCGATTGAATATTGATTGATTTTTCTTTGAAAAATTTTCCATTCTCTGTCAAGATCAACAGTAATATTTTCTTTCTCGCTTTCTACCTGCTGCAAAATGAAACGCAAATCATCCACACGTTTTGCATTGGCTTTATCAGTATTCATCCACGACAAAACCGTTGCGTTTTGTTCTGCATCCAATTCGCCTAACAAATAGCTTACGAGCATTTCATCGTTTATATTTTCATCTTGATAATTCATTTGCCAAACAGCATTATTAAAATTAACGGAAGATATTCTTTCAGTTCCACTCGCAAAATTTTCAACGCTTTTGTAATTTGTTTTTCAACCGCTTTTATAGAAATACCGAGCCTTTCAGCGATTTCTTTATACTTCAGTTCTTCGAAGCGGCTCATGCAAAAAATAGTTGCGCATTGTTCGGGAAGCCTTTTTATTACATCATTTATTTTCTTGCGTAATTCTCTTTCCGTTGTTCGTTCATCAGATATAACAATATTTTCTTCATGTTTCATTTCTTTGAGATAAGCCGTTTTTACTTTGCCATGTTTTATATAATTCATGCACTCATTATGAATCGATTTATACAAATATGCAGACATTGAATATTCAATCGATATACTTTCTCTCTTTATCCATAATTTATAAAAAACCGTTTGTGCAATTTCTTTTGCCGCTTCTACGTCTTTCAAAAAAGTATTGGCATACGCTGACAGACTTTTAAAGTTTTCTTTAAAGAGTTGCTCAAACTCGTAGTCGCCTAATTGTATATATTGCTTATGTTCTATAAACAAATATCGTTTCTCTGATTAATAACAATTCAGGTTTCACTTACCCTACCTCAAATAAAAATAATATTTTCAATCAACAAATAAAAAAGCCCGCGACTTAAATCGTGGGCTTTTATTTAACATGAATTGAGGAAAGACTATCCCAAAGCTACGCGCTTAAAGCCTGTAACTTTCAAATCTTTTCCGAGATATGCTTCAACTGTTTTGCTGCCGTCTTTTACGAAAGGCTGTGCAAGCAAAGTGTTTTCTTTGAAGAAAGCATTTAATTTTCCTTCAGCGATTTTTGCAATCATTTCATCGGGTTTGCCTTCCATTTTCGGGTCAGCTTTCATAGTGTCAATGATAACGCTTCTTTCGCGTTCGATCGTTTCGGGCGTGATGCTGCTGGCATCTACTGCTAATGGATTCAACGCTGCAATTTGCATCGCCACATCTTTTCCGGCTTCAGCATTTGCTGCGCTCAAACCAACCAAAACGCCTAAACGATAAGCGCCATGAATATAAGAAGCAACATAAGGCGCTTCCAGTTTTTCAAAACGTGCAACAGCAATTTTCTCGCCGATGGCAGCCAATTTATCATTAATCAAATCTGCCACCTTAGCGCCGTTTACAGAAACCTCGTTCAATTCTTCCGCAGAATTTACATCATTTGCAACTGCAGCATCTGCAATGCTTTTAGCGAAAGCAACAAAATCTTCATTTTTAGATACGAAATCCGTTTCGCAAGAAATAGTTACAATGTAACCTTTCGTGTTGTCGCTATTGGTTTGTGCGATTACAACGCCTTCTTTCGCTTCGCGGTCGCTGCGTTTAGCGGCAACTTTCTGACCTTGCTTGCGCAACCAGTCGATAGCTGCTTCAAAATCGCCGTTGGCTTCTGTCAAGGCTTTGCGGCAATCCATCATACCGGCGCCGGTAGCCTGGCGTAATTTATTAATATCCTGTGCTGTAATAGTTACTGTTGACATAATTATTTTCCTTTAAAATTTGTGTTGATAAAATTAGACAAGAAGCCTGCAAAATTTACAGGCTTCTTATTTGATAATATTAATTTAAAGAGATTGGTTTATCTCTTTCCGCCTGCTTGCGTTCTACTGCGTCCGCCCGGAGTAGTTCTGCGTCTTGCGCCTGCCGGAGCATTATTGCCTTCCGAAGAACGGTTGTTGCGGCTGCGTCCACCTGCTTCTGCTTCTGCTTCTGCCTGAATGCGTGCTGCGCGAGCTTCGTTTTCGTTGCTTTCTGCAACTTCTTCGTCTTCGTCTTTAGAAGCCTGACGTTCTGCCAAACCTTCTGCGATTGCCGCTGTGATATAGTTTGTAATGATAGCAACGGATTTAGTTGCATCGTCATTTGAAGGAATTGCAAAATCGACTTTGTTCGGGTCGCAGTTGGTATCAACCATACCAAAGGTAGAAATTCCGAGACGCTTTGCTTCTGCTAACGCGATGTGCTCATGTCCGATGTCCACCAGAAACAAAGCTGCCGGAAGACGGCTCATTTGTGCGATACCACCTAACACTTTTTCCATTTTATCTTTATCGCGTGCCAATGTCAAACGTTCCTTCTTTGTAAGGCTTTCAGCGTTTACATCGTTCAACAATTTTTCGATGCTCTGCATTTTCTTCACGCTCTTGCGAACCGTGTTGAAGTTAGTAAGCATACCACCCAACCAACGTTCTGTTGCAAAAGGCATATTTACTTTTTTCGCACAGTCGGAAACAATTTCTTTCGCCTGTTTCTTCGTTGCTACGAACATGATTTTTTTACCGCTTTTTGCAATCTGTTTCAATGCTGCCGCCGCTTCCTGCAAATGGTCAACGGTTTTGTTAAGGTCTATAATATGAATACCTTTTTTCTCAGCGAAAATGTAAGGCAACATTTTCGGATTCCACTTCTTTTTAAGATGACCGAAGTGAACGCCGGCTTCAAGCAACTGCTGCTGTAAAGAAGTATTTTGTTCCATTGTTATTAGTTAATATTAAAATAGTTTTTAAAAATTGTTCATAGCTGATAGTTCATTGTTCATAGTAATACCCGATGAACTATCAGCCATGAACCAGAAAGATTAACGCTTGCTGAACTGGAAGCTGCGGCGAGCTTTTCTCTTACCGAATTTCTTACGTTCAACACCTTTTGCATTACGTGTAAGATAACCTTGTGCTTTTAATGCAGGACGATATTCTGCATCCAATTCAATCAAAGCGCGTGCAATACCGAGCTTTGCAGCTTCTGCCTGACCTTTGATTCCGCCTCCTGTTGCATTAATGGTTACATCAAATTTGTCCAAACCTTCAACGGTTTTCAAAGGAGCCTCAACTTGGTTTTGCAAATATGCAAGCGTGAAATATTGTTTATAATCTTTGCTGTTTATAACGATGTTGCCCGAACCGCGAGTTAAGAAAACGCGCGTTACCGCTTCTTTGCGGCGACCAACTGCATTTTTTTGATTTGTTGTTGCCATTCTTATTATTTTTTACCCCTTTAGGGGAATTGGGGTTTTAAAATTTTAATTCTTTTGGTTGTTGAGCTGAGTGCGGATGAACGTCGCCTGCATACACAAATAATTTACCAATCATTTTGCGACCCAATTTGTTCTTCGGAAGCATGCCTTTGATGGCTCTTTCCAAAACCACTTCGGGGCGGCGTTTCAGCAAGTCTTTTGCAACTTCTTCTTTTTTACCACCGGGATAACCGGAAAAGTTGATGTAAGTTTTTTGCTCCAGTTTGTTGCCGCTGAAAGTAACCTTGTCGGCATTGATGATGATAACGTAATCGCCGGTATCAACGTGCGGAGTGTAAGAAGCCTTGTTCTTACCACGCAGGATTGCAGCGATTCTCGCGCTGATGCGACCCACGGTTTGATTAGTACCGTCCACAACGTACCAATTGCGTTGTACGGTAGCCGCGTTTGCGTGCTTGGTTGTGAAATGTAATTTGCTCATTTTAATTTGTGTTTGTCCAACGCTATCCCGTTGGCATTAAAAAATTTTTGGACTGCAAAGGTGCAGCTAAAGTTTTGATATAACAAGCAAATACAGAATAAATTTTCATGTATGTTTTGTAATTAATTGATTTTCAATAAAATTTTTGTCATATAATTTTAAACTAAAAAGACTGAGCCTTTAAATTGCCCAGTCTTTTATAAAAAATATTGAAATAAAATATGCTTTTATATCAAATCATTATTATGCTTCAGCACTTTGGCTTCCACGTAAAAAATAATTTCTTCCGCGATATTTTTAGTTTGGTCGCCCACACGTTCTATTTTACGAATGGTCGAATAGATGTACAACAATTCATCAATTTCTTCGGGATGTTCTTGCAAATATTCTTTTGCAAACTTAGTCGAGTTGATATTGATTTCGTCAAGGTATTCATCGCGCTGAAAAATGCTTCTTGCAAGAATTGTATTTTCATTTTCAAACGCCGATAAAGCATCATCCAAAATGGAAAGCGATACATCCAGCATATCCAATACTTTGGATTGCTTCAACAGATTTTGCGAAAAGGGCTTGCCCGCATTAATCAAATATTTTGCAATACCTTCTGCAATATCGCCGATGCGTTCAAGGTTGTAATTTATTTTCAATACAGCCAGTACAAAACGTAAATCCACAGCCACAGGCGTTCTCAGCGCAAAAATATCTTCACAGTCGCGGTCTATTTTCAGCTCGTAACTGTTCACGCGTTTTTCTTTGACAATGACTTCGCGCGCCAAATCCTGGTCAAAATTGACAATGGCGTTCTTTGCTTTTTGCAACTGCTTGCGCACCAAAGTCCACATATTAATGACTTCTTCTTTGAGGTGCTGTATTTCTGATTCTATGGGAGCTGCCATGTTTTTTAATTAAGAATTAAAAATTAGTAATTAATAATTGAAACCATCATTTGCACATTTGCATATTATCGCATTTGCACATTAACTGAATCTTCCTGTGATATAATTCTGTGTACGCTCGTCTTTCGGGTTGGTAAACATCTGGTTTGTTTCATCGTATTCCACCAATTCGCCGAGATAAAAGAAAGCTGTTTTATCGCTTACGCGCGCAGCCTGCTGCATATTGTGCGTTACGATAATGAGTGTGTAATTTTTTTTCAGTTCAATAAATAATTCTTCCACAGTTGCCGTTGAAATCGGGTCAAGCGCAGAGGTCGGCTCGTCGAACAACAACACTTCGGGCTGCATGGCAACTGCACGTGCAATACACAAACGTTGCTGCTGCCCGCCGGAAAGGAAAGTTCCTTTCTTCATCAAAGAGTCTTTTACTTCTTTCCACAAAGCCACTTTGGTCAAAGATTCTTCTACAATCTTATCTCTTTCGCTTTTCGGCAACTTTATTCCATTCAATTTATAACCTGCAATTACATTGTCGTAAATGCTTAGGTTCGGAAACGGATTCGGTCTCTGAAAAACCATGCCTATTTTTAAGCGCACCACTATCGGATGCAGAGCCATTACGTCTTCGCCGTTCAACAAAATTTGTCCGTCGGCGTGCGCACCCGGCGTCATTTCGTGCATACGGTTGATGCCGCGCAAAAAAGTGGTCTTTCCGCAACCGGAAGGTCCCATCAATGCTACTACATGGTTTTTAGGCACCTCAATATTTATATTCTTGATAACATGATTATCGCCGTAATAAGAATTATAATTAACAGTTTTGATTATAGTTGTACTTTCCATCTGCGTGTAATAAGTTTAGTCAGAGTATTTAAGGCTAAAACAAAAATCAATAGAACCAATGAAGCACCCCAAGCCAGATTTTGCCAATCGGTGTAAGGGCTTGTCGCGTAATTGAAAATCAGCAAAGGCAGGCTTTGCATAGGTTTCAAAAGATTTGTAGTGATAAACGGATTACCAAATGCTGTAAACAACAACGGAGCGGTTTCGCCCGCCACACGCGCCACCGAAAGCATCACACCCGAAAGTATTCCGCTGAAACCGGTAGGAATAATTACTTTCATAATCACTCTCTGGAAAGGCATACCCAAAGCGTAAGCCGCTTCTTTTAATGTATCGGGAATGAGCTTTAAGGTTTCTTCCGTAGAACGAATGATAATCGGCAGCATCATAATCGCAAGCGCCACGCTCCCCGAAAGCGCCGTGTGCCCGCCAAACGGAAGCACCAGCCACAAATAGCCGATAATACCGATAACAATGGACGGAATACCTTGCAATACATCTACACAAATACTTGCCCAGTAAGCCAGCTTGCTTTTTTTATTTTCATTCAAATAAATGCCACAAATAATGCCAATAGGCACGGCAATGACGCTTGCCAGCAAAATAATCATTGCTGTTCCAATAAGCGCATTTGCAATACCGCCGCCCGGCTCGCCCACAGGCTTTGGAATATTTACCAAAAAATTCCAGTTAATGGCGCCGATGCCTGCTTTAATAATGTAGAGCAAGATAAAAACCAGAGGCAACACACAAGCGCCTGAAAGTGCAATAATCAGCCAGTTCATGCCTTTGCTTTTGGCTATTCTGAAATTCAGTTTCGTCTTCATGGTTTAGTTGTTTTTTGTTACTCGCTTAATTACCGCTTTACCAATCAGATTAATCACAAATGTTACCAGGAATAAAAACAATCCCATTTCTATCAATGCCGAAATGTAGATGGGGTCTGCCGCCGCGCCAAATTCGTTGGCAATTACGCTCGCCATTGTATTACCAGTGGAGAAAATGCTTGTTGGTATTTCGCTTGAGTTACCGATAACCATTGTTACCGCCATTGTTTCTCCGATAGCACGACCAAGTGATAATAAAATACCGGCGAATAATCCTGATTTTGAATAAGGTAAAATCACGTCGCGCAGTACTTCCCAGCGTGTCGCGCCCAAAGCATAAGCGCCTTCTTTCAAATGCGAGGGCACCATTCTAATCATCGTAGTTCCAAGCGATGCAGCATAAGGAATGACCATTATTGCCAATACAAGCGACGATGAAAAAATGCCCAGTCCGTTTGGCGCCACGCCAATTTTTAATTCAAAAGTCCTTACCATTGGCACTAATACGAAAAAGCCCCAGAAACCAAAGATTACCGAAGGTACGGCAGCAATCAAATCAATAGTGCTGCGCATAAAGTTGGAGAAACCACCTTTCGGAAAATATTCTCCCAATAAAATAGCCACCGCAATCGAAAACGGTATGGATATCAACAATCCTAAAAAAGAAGTAATTAATGTTCCTAACAAAAACGGTAATGCACCAAACACATTGGTTACGGGATTCCATGTAGATGTCCAGAAAAATTTCAGTCCGAGCGCTTTCAAAGCAGGAATAGACTGCCATACCAGCGTAATCAATATTGCACCTACCACCAAAATGAGCAGCAAGCCTGCAATACCCAATATGCCTTTAAAAATTTTTTCGCCCCTGATATGATTGGATGAACGTCTTACCTGTTTGGTTTTTCGCGCGGTTGCCACTTCGTGAAGCGTTGTTGCAACGCCGCCATTTAATGTTTGTGCTATATTTCCTGCTGCTTCCATAATTTCTTCCATTAATTCAAGGTCAAAAGTAATATTGCAGTATTACCAAATTGTTAAGTAATCGAAATGACAACGATAATAACCTAAAAATAAAATGCCCGCAATGCGATATATACAACACCGCAAAAAGGGCATTTTATTCCTTTCTTATTGAACAAATTATTTTAGAATAGCCTGTCCTTTGTAAGTGATAGATTTCAGTAATGCTTCATCAACACTTACAGCAGCAGAAGACAACGGTGCATAGTACAATGAAGCGCCGTATTGCTGACCGGAATGAACCATCCAGTTTACAAGATTTACCAATTGTTCTGCCTGCGCTTGCGTACGAGAGCCATAACCTTGCTCTTGATACAACAATACCCATGAGAAACCTGAAATCGGATAACCGTCCGGAGCATCTGTATTTGTAATCCAAACTTTACCGTCGGCAGGAATTGTGATGTTTGCCGCAGCCGTTACACTTTCAGGAGTCGGAACGATGAAGTTGCCCGATTTGTTCTGCACTTTACCATAAGCAATATTATTCTGAATAGCGTAAGCTAACTCGATATAACCGATACCGCCCGGAGTTTGTTTTACAATGCCCGAAACACCTTCGTTACCTTTTCCGCCAACGCCTGCGGGCCAATTAACGGAAGTACTTGTACCTACTTTTGAATGCCATTCAGGACTTACTTTATCCAAGAAAGATGTGAAGATAGCAGATGTGCCGCTTCCATCTGAACGATGTGCTACCAAGATTGCAGTTGAAGGCAATTTCACGCCGGGATTTGCAGCAGCAATTGCAGGGTCGTTCCATTTAGTAATTTTACCCAAATAAATGTTTGCCAACACTTCCGGTGTAAATTTCAATGTATCTTTTACATCAGGTAAGTTGTAGCTCACAACTACTGCACCTGCTGTAATAGGAATGTGAATCACAGTTGCTCCGGCGGTTGAATCTTGCTTGCCGGTCATTGGCGCATCAGAAGCTCCGAAATCAACGGTTTTACCTGTCAATTGAGAAATACCTGCACCGGAACCAACAGACTGGTAGTTGATTTGGGTTTTGGTAGAATCGTAATACGCAGCAAACATTTTTGAAAATAAAGGCTGGTCAAACGAACTTCCTGCGCCTACAACCGCTTCGGAAGCAGAAGAAGTACTGTCTGAACCATTTCCTGCTCCGCCACCGTTACAAGAAGTTAAACTTGCATTTAAAGCAATAGCCGTGGCAGCAAGCGCACCGAATTTTAAAATACTCTTTTTCATTTTTTATTTTTGTTTTAGTTGTTCAAAAAATTTATTTACCGAATGTATAATAGAAGGTTATGCGATAAGCTAAATCATAATCGCCGTTTGCTTTATCTGCAAGAGAACCATTAAGCGCTGTATTCTGTGTTGAACCTAATTGCGTTTTATAATGATTGTACCAAACGTTCGGTTCGATATGCACATTTTTAGCAGGGGAAAAATCCAAGCCGGCAGTAATGAAGTTTTGCGTATAAGTCTCATCGCCGGTAGCCGTAGTGCCATTGAAAGAATTATCATTATAGTTACCCGTGTTGAATACATATTTGCTGTATAAGCTGTTGTTTACAACATTCGTAGGCGTATAATGGTCATAACGAGCGAAGAAGCGCAATTTGTTTTTTACGATATCTCCATGGATGTATGCAGAAATACCCTTCGCTTTGTTGTCAAGCACTTCGTACGGCGAGCCGCTTGTAGGCGCTTCCGTATAATAGGCATAAGCATCTTGCTTCAAATTATTGATAAATCCTTCCACACCAATTGTTAATGGTGCTGTATTATACGCGATATATCCTTTAAACATTTGGCGGGAATGATGCCATGTAGGAGTCCAGTTGAGTCTTTCATAATCGCCGTAAATATCTGCGACCAATTTCTGGTTAAAGAATTTTGCCCATAAATCGCCGTAAAACCATTTATTGCCATCATTTTCAGGTTTTGCACTCGTTCCGTCTGCCATCAAGAGGTCATAACCATAATTTTTAGTTTTCGGGTCAAATGTTCCTTGCAGGCCAACACCCAAATCGTAAGATGGCGTGCGGCGGATATCGGCTATGGTTCTTTCAATATTACGGTAGTTCCATATTTTTTCCGTTAAGCCCGGAAACGCAGGCGTAGCCTGCTGCCCGATAACTAAATCCGTTCCTCTCCAAATATTTTTGATTCTTAAATCAGCCAGTTTAATGTAAAAAGAAAGTTTACCGTTTGACAATTCATCGCCGCTTTGAGCAGAGGAGGGAGAGCCTTGACCTGCCGGAAAATTGTCCTCTGCCGCCAATAACAACTCTGTAGAGAACTTCTTATTAATATTAAAATCATAACCAATGTAAATACGGCGAATCTGGAAAGCATTTCTATTTTTCGGGATGCCCGTATATTGGTTGGCATTACCGCGATCCAAAGCGTCTGCGTGAGCTTTGTAATAATAATCGCCGAATGTGTAGCCCCATAAGTGTCCGGTCATCGGCGTTCCAGCGTTGAATGCGGAGTCCGAATTGAAAAGATACTGGGCGCTAAGCGAATGTGTTCCCATCAGGGAAATAAACAGCAACAAAAGGCTGTAAAATAGTTTTCTCATTTGTGATTTTAATTATGCAGCAAAGAAACTTGCACCTTATTATTTCAATATTACCGTAACGTTAAGTTAATGTTACCTACCCTGAAACACCCTCCGTTATTGTATTTAAAGAGTTTATATTTCTTTAACTTTTTAATTTTTTACTTTTGAGTTCCATTATTGCATAATAATTATTATCCAGTTGTCAGGCATTTACATACATATTCCTTATTGCAAAAAAGCTTGTCATTACTGCAATTTCCATTTTTCCACTACCCGGTATAATTCGGCAGAAATGATGAATTGCATAAGACAGGAAATTGATTTACGAAAAAATCGTATTGATGATGAAGTTGAAACCATTTACTTCGGTGGCGGCACACCATCTATAATTAATGCAGATGAACTGGAAAAAATCGTTGATAAAATCAAGAAAAATTTTCCTGTTTCGGATAATGCAGAAATCACTTTAGAGTCAAATCCGGATGATATCAATAAAGAAAAATTATTGCAATGGAAAAGCATTGGCATCAATCGTTTAAGCATTGGCACACAATCTTTTTGCGAAGAAGATTTGCAATGGATGAACCGTGCGCATAGTGCCACACAAGCATTTCAAAGCATTGTACTGGCACAGGAAAATGGCTTTCTAAATATTTCGGCAGATTTAATTTATGGAACGCCAATGCTGACAGATGAACTTTGGAGAAATAATTTGCAAAAAATAACCGAGCTGAACATTCCACACCTTTCAGCGTATGCTTTAACCGTCGAGCCCAAAACTGCTTTGCATAAAATGATTGAAAAACACAAAACGCCCGATATTGATTTGGAAAAACAAGTACGGCACTTTGATATTCTAATGCAATGGGCTACACAAAATAATTTTGAACATTACGAAATTTCCAATTTTGCAAAACAGGGTTTTCGCAGCCGCCACAACAGCAGTTATTGGCAAGGAAAACGTTATCTCGGCATCGGACCGTCGGCGCACTCCTTCAACGGAAATGCGCGCCAATGGAACATTGCAAATAATGCACTTTACATACAATCTTTAAAAAGCAATCAGTTAAATTTTGAAGAAGAAATTCTTTCGGGTGAAAATAAACTGAATGAATTGATTATGATTTCGCTGCGAACAATCGAAGGAATTGATTTGGGAAAAATAGAAACAGATTTCAGCTTCGAGCATAAAATCAGGTTAGAAATAATTGCGAAAAAATTTCTCAATAAGAAAATGCTTGCACTTCAAAACAATCATCTCACACTTACCAATCGCGGAAAACATTATGCAGATGGCATTGCTGCAGATTTGTTTGTGTAAAATTATTTACCAATGCGATAAATAACAAGCATTCATTATCCGTTAATGATTTTCTTTTTAAGAATTATTTAATCTTTATACCAAACTCTAAACATTATTTTTGTCAAAGCTGCTCAATATCAGCTGCTGATGCAATCAATAACTTCATACAATTTTCGTCATAAATTATGGGTCAGTTTTTTACTGATTGGCTTTATAGCAATTCTATGCGCACATCTTTTTATAGTACCAAACAAATTCGGAATTAACAACACGCTAAACACAAGTTTCGTTTGGGAAATATTCAACAAGCGTACAACATCTGACAACTCAAACAATACTATTCAAAATAAAAATCACAAACCGCTGAAGTTTAGAATCAACAAGCATTTTCAAACGGAGAAACTGGTTTTTATTCTTCTTTTATCAACAAGATTTTCCTGTTTCAATACCACCTTACCCAAGCCGCTCTATTATTACAGCAATCATTTTGTTTCTTCATTTTTATACATCTGTAAAGGACGCGCGCCGCCTGTAATTGCTTAATTTTCTTGACTCTTTTTAATCTGAGCTTTTCATTTTTTTAAATGATGTGTTGAGTTGTTGTGCATCGCCATACACAACCTTCACGGATTAATTCATTTCACGAATTTTCTATACAAAAATTACAGTTATATGCAACCTTTTCATCAAAGGAAGGTCGCTTTGATTGTGTGTGTTTTGCTTGGATTTTTATATCCAAATTTTTCGCGCGCGCAAAGCAATCAATCAACTTATTCATTACAGCAACTTATTGAAGTTGCAGAAAAATATACACCCGCAATAAGGCAAAGCGAAGCATTCGCAAATGCAGCAACGGCACATATTACAGACGTTAAGCACGAACAATTGCCTTTTGTAAAATTCAATGCGCAGGCATCGCTCGGCAGCGCCAATGCTGTGAACGGCACCTATTTTCCAATGGGCGTTGTTCCGTCAACTTCAGGCAGCATTACCAACCGGCAAAACTACAATGCAACGATTGGAGATTTAGCATCCGTTTATTCCGAGTACGACATTTATAATTTCGGATTGAACAAAGCAAAAAATGAAAATGCGCAAGCCGAAGCATCCCTCGCAAATGCAGCTTTAGCAAAAGATAAATACCAATTAAAAATAGAACTGGCAAAGTTGTATTTCAATATTTTGACTTATCAAAATCTTCAAAGAATAGATAAACAAAATGTAAAAAGATATGCAACAATCGACACCATTATTCAATCACTCGCACGCGCAGGAATCAAGCCCGGTGCAGATTTGTCGCAGGCAAATGCAGAACTGGCAAAAGCAAAAATTCAACTAAACAGAACTAATGCGCAATTGAAAGAAGCTTTGCAAACATTATCCACTTACACAGGTATTTCTCTTGATTCATCAAATATCAATAACCGCATTTTAGATTCCGAAGTAGTGTTCAACAATCTTCAATACGATTCAACAGAAGCCAATAATCCTATGCTTGACTTTTATAAAAGCAACAATGATTATCTCGCTACCAACGCCAAACTTTTAAAGAAAAGTTACTTACCGAAATTTACTTTAATCGGCAGCGTTTGGGGACGCGCAAGCAGCTATGCGGGCAGCAATCAATTCAACGCAATCGGCACAGGGCTTGGATTTCAGCGATACAACTATGCTGCGGGTATTGCATTTGTTTATGATTTCATGGATGGCTTACACAAAAAAGACAAGCTCACGGAATACAAGTACGAATTGAAAGCCGGGCAAGAAGCATACAATCAGCAAAAATTAAATTTTGACGAAGCCAATGCACAAGCCGATTTGCAATTAAAATTAGTTATGGATAATCTGCAACAATTGTCTGTTCAAAAGAAATCGGCGCACGCAGTTTATGCCGATAAAGAAGCACAATACAAAGCAGGAATGGTTACATTAATCGATTTGACCAATGCAAGTTTTGTGTTGTATCGTTCGCAGGTTGATTATCTCGACGCTATTGACGACTGGTATGCTGCAAGTCTCTCAAAAGCAATAGCCACGGGCAATCTGGACAATTTTATTCAATCAGTAAAATAAAAAAATTATGTTACGAGCCGCATTAAAAAGACCGGTAACAACCATCGTAATTTTCGGTGGATTGTTGCTCTTTTCCATCATTGCGCTTCTCAATATTCCCATTGATATTTTTCCGAAATTAAATCTTCCGACTATTTATGTAATCGAATCTTACGGCGGTATGTCGGCGAAACAAATGGAAGGTTTTTTTGCTACGCGAATGCAAGACCAGTTTTTGTATATCAACGGCATTAAAAATATTGAAAGCAAAAACATTCAGGGCTTAACGCTCATCAAGCTTTCTTTTTACGAAAGCACCAATATGGCGGAGGCCTCAGCAGAAGTGGCTTTGCAGGTAAACAGGTGTTCCAAATTTTTTCCCGCAGGCGCGTTGCCGCCGCAGGTAATTCGTTTTGATGCATCGTCTTTGCCTGTGGGTCAATTGGTTTTCAGCAGCAAAACAAAATCGCTGAAAGAAATTTATGATGTGGCTTCAACCCGCATCAGACCCATGTTTGCGACCATTCCGGGACTTTCCGCTCCACCACCTTTCGGTGCAAACTCAAGAACAGTCGTAGTAAATATTGACCCCGTAAAATTGCGTTCGTTCAACATTTCTCCCGAACAAGTCGTAGATGCTATTGCAAAGAACAATACGATGACACCTTCGGGAAACATTCGCATCGACAGCATGATGTATCTCACCACAGAAAATTCTTTGGAGCAAAATGTAAAAGATTTTGAAAACATTCCTTTGAAAACAAGCGGCAACAACGCAGTGTTTGTGCATGATGTAGGTTCTGTGGAAGATGCATCGGATATTACGGTTGATTACGCGTTGGTTAATGGCAAGCGTTCTGTGTATATTCCTGTGGTAAAAACAGCCGATGCTTCTACTTGGTCAGTCGTGCAGAATTTAAAATCCAAATTGCAGGATATGAAAAATCTTTTGCCCGATGATGTGGACGTGAGTTACGAATTTGACCAATCGGTTTTTGTGATGAACTCCGTAAAAAGCTTAATGTCCGAAGGCATTATCGGCGCTATCCTTACAGGCTTGATGGTATTGCTTTTCCTGCGCGATTGGCGAAGCAGCATTGTGGTAATTATCACAATTCCTGTTGCTATTTTAAGCGCCATTTTATTCCTGAATTTATTCGGTCAAACGATTAATATGATGACGTTAAGCGGACTTGCTTTAGCGATTGGAATATTGGTGGACCAAGCGACCGTAACCATTGAAAACATTCATCAGCATTTGGAAATGGGCAAAGATAAAAAGCATGCCATACTCGATGCGTGTACAGAAATTTCTTTTCCCTTGTTATTGATTTTGTTGTGCATTCTCGCGGTGTTTGCGCCGAGTTTTATTATGACAGGCGTGCCGAAAGCCATGTTCTTACCATTGTCTTTATCCATCGGTTTTGCGATGATTATTTCATACATAGCTGCACAAACTTTAGTGCCGGTAATTTCAAACTGGTTGCTAAAAGCTGATAAGTTCAAAGCTCATGCTCATGCAGGTTTGGCACTGAATCAAAATGAAGTAAATGAAATAAACTCGCATGATGAACATCAGAAAAATCATAAAAAAGAAACCGGTTTCTTCACGAGAATGAAGCAACGTTTGGAACAATGGCTGAACAATCAGATGCCGAGAAGAAAGCTGATTGTATGCCTTTATCTCGTTCTTGCATTCGGTGGAGCTGCAGCGTGTTTTATGATTATCGGGAAAGATTTATTACCGAAATCAAACAGCGGGCAATTGCAAATTCGCATCAAAGAACCTGATGGAACAAGGCTTTCAAAGACAGAGAGCGCTATGCGCGGCGTGTTGCAGATTGTGGATTCTACCGTGAAAGGAAATCTTGATATATCATCGGCTTACGTGGGAATTGTGCCGAGCAGCTATGGAACGAGCAACTTATATGTTTTTAATGCAGGAACAAATGAAGGCGTAGTGCAACTTGAAATCAATAAAGATTACAAAGTAAATTTGGATGATTTGAAAGATGAAATCAGAAAGAATGTTGCAAAAATTTATCCTAAACTAAATATTTCGTTTGAGCCTATTGAGCTTACGGAAAAGATTATGGCACAAGGCGCATCCAACCCGATCGAAGTAAGAGTTGCAGGAAAGAATTTTGATACCATTGAACATTATGCAACGCGCCTTGTAAATGAGATGAAGCAAATTCCTTACCTGCGCGATATACAGATACAACAGCCTTTGCATTTTCCTACCATTAAAATTAATATTGACAGATTTAAACTCGCACAAATGGGTGTAACGCTCGACCAGGCTGCGCAAAGCATTACAGATGCAACTTCATCGAGCCGTTTCACACAAAAGATTTTATGGTTAGACGAAAACAATTCTTACACTTATCAGGTGCAAGCACAAGTTCCGATTGATATAATGAATTCAGTTGACGAGCTGAAAAGTATTCCGCTGATTCCGGGACAACCTCGCCCGATACTTTCGGATGTTGCAACTTTCTCCCAGTCATCCGAACCGGGAGAATACGACCGGTCCGGTCCGAGAAGATTTGTAACCGTTGGCGCAAACATTTATAAAAAAGATTTAGGTTCGGCTACAAGTGCCGTCAAAAAAGCAGTTGCGCAATTAGGTACACTTCCAAAAGGTTTGATTTGCGAAGTAAAAGGCACTTCTGTTTTGCTCACGGAAACATTAAATTCATTGCAGGTCGGTTTGCTGGCAGCAATTGTTATTATTCTGTTGTTACTCGCTGCAAATTATCAGTCTTTCGGATTGGCGTTGGCTGTAATGTCCACTGTGCCTGCAGTTATCTTAGGCGCGTTGCTTCTGTTGTTGCTTACAGGTTCAACCCTCAATCTTCAATCGTATATGGGTTTGATAATGTCGGTTGGCGTTTCTGTTGCCAACGCCATTCTAATTATTACCAATGCGGAAGCGTTAAGAATAGAATATCGCAATCCCTTCAAAGCATCGTCAACTGCGGCTTCCGTAAGATTGCGTCCGATATTGATGACTTCTATCGCAATGGTTGTAGGAATGATTCCGATGGCAAGCGGACTTGGCGAATCGGGCGACCAGTCTGCGCCTTTAGGTCGCGCCGTAATTGGCGGATTGATTGCATCAACATTTGCAGCATTGTTCATTGCGCCGTTGGTGTATGCGTGGGTTCAACAGAAAAGAACGTTCAACCATCCGTCGCTTTTGCCGGAAGATGAGCCGAACCATCAGTTTTATGAAGAAGAAATACAAGCAAGGCAAATGGATTAAAATACAGTATTCATCAATGTTTCAGACAATAATTAAACAATAAATCTTTTATCATGAAATAAGCCGGAAAAATTGTGCATATCCAAAGTAATGATTATTCCGGCGAAACGGAGTTCGGCAAAGCCAATTCCATCTGACAATTAAAAAACAATAAAAAAATAAACAGATGAAATATTTTCCCATCATAATGTTCGGCTCGATAATTTTTTTATCGTGCAACAATGAACAAAAAAGCAAACAGCAATCTTCTGCAACTACAGAACAAAAGATTGTAAAAACTACGCCAATATTGAAAGGCGGGCTATCCACTTTATCGAAATTACCTGCGCAACTCGCCGCTTACGAAGAAGTTAGTATTTTCCCTAAAGTGAATGGGTATGTAAAGAATGTTTTAGTTGATATCGGTTCAAAAGTCAGCACAAATCAACTGTTAATGACGCTCGAAGCGCCCGAACTGGAACAAGCTTCTGCAAGTGCCAAAGCCGAATTTGAAAAAGCAAAATCAGATTATGAAATCAACGAAGAAAATTATAATCGTTTGCTCGAAGCATCACAAACAGAAGGTGCAGTTTCTGCAATGGATTTGGCTTTGGACAAATCGAAAGTAACGTCTTCGCTTGCAACTATGAAAGCTGCACAAGCTAATTGGCAGGAACAGGAAACAATGCTGCAATACTTACAGGTTCATGCGCCGTTTTCGGGCGTGATTACAGCACGCAATGTGCATCCCGGCGCGCTTGTGAGTAATTCGATTAAAGATGTTCCTATGCTGGAACTCAAGCAGGAAGCGCATTTGCGCTTGCAGGTAGATGTTCCTGAAGACATTGCTGCGAATTTGAAACAAGGCGATTCTGTATCTTTTTTAATTCCTTCATTAGACAATAAAAAAATGAGCGGCGTTATCAGCAGAATTGCCGGCAATGTAAATCCCGAATTTCGTTCGGAAAGGATTGAATTGGATGTAATGAACGATGGCACCTTGAGTTCAGGTATGTATGCCGATGTAACGATTAAAACAACGCCGATGCCGAATGTTTTTCACGTGTCGTTATCTGCTGTAACCAATCTTCCGACAGGAAAATTTATTACCGTGAGAAAGAATAATCAAAATGAAAAAATTAAGGTAACAACTTTTCATCAAACAGCCGACAGTATTGAGATTAAAGGAAATTTTCAGGATGGGGAGAACGCGGTTTTAAACGCAAGCAATTAAATGATTAATGACAAAGTGCAGAACGTATAAACATAAGTTCTGCACTTTTTAAAACGGCAAAATTCTCCTAAAATTGTTTTCCGTCTTTCATCAAATTTTTAAATTCCTACATTTGTAAAAACTCGAAATTTTGAGCATTACCATTTCCACTAAAGATTTAGTAAAAACTTATCGCAACAGAACCGTTGTGAACCATGTTTCCGTAAACGTAACGCAAGGCGAAATCGTAGGTTTACTTGGACCGAACGGCGCGGGAAAAACCACATCGTTCTATATGGTTGTTGGATTGATAAAACCCGACGAAGGTACGGTTTACCTGAACGAAGAAGACATTACAAAATTGCCGATGTACAAACGAGCGCAAATGGGCATCGGTTATCTACCGCAGGAAGCATCGGTATTTCGCAAGCTGAGCGTGGAAGATAATATTCTTGCCGTGCTTGAAATGACAAAGCTGACAAAAGAAGAACGCTACACAAAACTGGAATCGTTGTTGGAAGAATTTAGTCTGCAGCATGTACGCAAAAACAATGGCGACAGCCTTAGCGGCGGCGAACGCCGCAGAACCGAGATTGCACGCGCGCTTGCTGTAGATCCGAAATTTATTTTGTTAGACGAACCGTTTGCAGGCGTTGACCCAATTGCGGTAGAAGATATTCAGGCAGTAGTCGCAAGGTTGAAATATAAAAACATCGGCATCTTAATCACAGACCACAATGTAAACGAAACACTTTCCATTTGTGACCGCGCATATTTATTAATTGAAGGAAAAATATTCAAGCACGGAACCGCCGAAGAACTTGCCGATGACGAGCAAGTGCGTCGCCTCTATCTCGGCACCAACTTTGAACTGAAACGTAAAGACTGGATTTTAGAAATGGGTAAAACACCTGTCGCAACAAAACCGGAAAGCGAAAAAATTACTGAAAAATAAAGAAAAGAAGCTGTCAATTTTTAACAGCCCCTTTTCTATTACCGGCTAAATTAATATTCAAAATCTTTACTCAAATCTGCAACATGCACCACAAATTTTCCCGGTTCAGTTACTCTTTTCAAATCATTATTGATAAAAGATAATTTATCTTTTGTAATGGTAAATGAAACCGTTTTTGTTTCGCTTGGTTCCAAGTCAATCTTCTCGAACCCGCGCAGGCGCTTCACTTCAGGCGTTATAGATGCGACCAAATCGCTCACGTACATCAGCACCGTTTCTTTGCCTTCGCGCGCACCCGTGTTGGTAACATCTACGCTTACCTTTATTGGCGCATCATCACTTAGTTTATCGGAACTTAAACGAAGATTGCTGTACTTGAAAGTTGTATAGCTTAATCCAGTACCAAACTCCCATTGCGGATTGTAGCCCGCAATTTCATCGTTTACATCTTTATCTTCCGTATATTTTCGATAATAAGTTGTAAAACTATTTGTATAACGCGGATACGTAAAAGGCAATTTTCCTGAAGGGTTTATTTTTCCATCCAAAACATCTGCAATTACATTGCCGCCTTGGTTGCCTAAATAATATGCATCAATCACAGCGGAAGTATAAGGCTCTATTGCAGAAATCACGCGCGGTCTGCCTTCCGTGAGTACAAGAATAATCGGCTTTCCGGTTTTTGCCAATGCTTTTGCCAGTTTTATCTGCGGTGTGGAAATGGTTAAATCATTAATATTTCCGGGCGTTTCGGCGTAGCTCGATTCGCCGGCGCACAACACAATCACGTCTGCATCTTTTGCTTTGGCAACAGCATCATCTATATTTATCGTTGAATCAAAAGACACGCCTTGTTCGTAACTAACATTTTCGTTTCCGAAAGTTTGTTGCATAGCTTCGAGTATGGTGTTTTTATCTTTTTCCGTTTCGTCGGAAGTTGTTCCCTGCCACACTCTCGACCAGCCGCCGTCGAGAGAACGCATCGTGTTGGCAGATGCGCCCGTTACCAATATTTTTTCATTTTTCTTTACCGGCAAAATATTGTTTTTATTTTTTAATAAAGTAATACACTGCGCAGCAATATCATAATTCACTTGCTGATGTTCCTTTCCGCCGAAAAGCGGGTAATCATCAGCGTTTCCGGTCGGATACTGAAAAATTCCCGATTTATATTTTACATACAAAATACGGCGCACGGCATCGTTGATGCGGCTCATAGAAACTTTACCTTCTTTTACCAAAGCGAACAAATCTTTGGTAAAAGAAAAATCGGTCGGCACCATGCTCATGTCAATGCCCGCGTTGATTGCCATGCGCACAGCGTCTTTATTGTCCACCGCAACATGATGACGTTGGTACAAGTATTCAATGTCTTGCCAATCGCTGCACGCAAAACCTTTAAATTTTAATTCTCCTTTCAGAATATCGGTGAGAATATGCTTATTCGCATGAACAGGAACGCCGTTGATTTCGCCGCTGCAAACCATTACCGTTAATGCACCTTGTTTCACGGCTTCTGCAAACGGCGGCAGAAAATATTCGCGCAATTCTCTTTCGGGAATCCACGCGGGCGTGCGGTCGTGTCCGCTCAACGGCATACTGTAACCCATGTAATGTTTGAGGCACGCAAGCACATGATATTTGTCGCTTACATCATTTCCATGAAAGCCTTGTATCATCGCAGTTCCCATCGTTGAAACGAGCAAAGGGTCTTCCCCGAATGTTTCCCAAAAACGAGGCCACAAAGGCTGCCGACCAATGCCCAACACAGGACTGAAAACCCAAGGCGTAAACGACGCACGCGTTTCGTAAGCGGTTACTTCCGCTTCCTCTTTTGCCAATGAAGGATTGAACGATGCAGCCATTGCAATTTCCTGCGGAAACAAAATGCTGCCCGATGTATAATTGTTGCCGTGTATCGCGTCAATGCCGTACAGAATGGGAATTTTGGAACCTTCGGACAAGGCTTGCTTTTGAATTTGCGTGATGAGTTGCTGCCAGTTTTGGCGCGTTTGCGCATCGCCGCCTACATTCAATATCGAACCGATTTTATATTCGCGCAAAGCCGCGCCCAGCTTGGCTGTATCCAGTTCGTGCGGATTGGTTACGTTGCCGTTTGCGTCTGTTTTTAAAAATGCTTCAATGCTTATTTGCGTCATCTGTCCTACTTTATCTTCAAGCGACATTTTGGACATGAGCTTATCTACAAAAGCGTAAGCCTTTGCATCGCTGTTTTGCGCGTTTATGATATAAAAATTTAACGTGAGTAAAAAGAAAAAAACTATTTTTTTCATGTATAATTTAATTTTATAGTTTAATTATTAATAATTTAATTTTTATGATTAATAATGATTTACCAATGTTTTATTTGTTTAATAAAAGGCGCTAACTCCGCCGCAATTTGTTGATGTTCGTCCACATCGGGATGTCCGTCGCAACCATGATAATATCTTTTTTTAAAGAAATAATGATATACATTTTTATCGCCTTCATTGTTGATTTCTTTTTGTACAGATAATAAATAATTCCGCAAAACTTTATTCAGATTTTCATCAGCCATCGGGCTTGTGAGTAAAATAAAAGTCGTATTCGGGTATTTGCTGCGCAATGTTTTTACAAACTTCACATAAGCGCTGCAAAACTTTGTAGAGTCTTGGATTCCGTCGTTCTGCCCCAAACAAATCGTTGCCACATCAGGCTGCATTTTATTCATATTCCATTCGATAGAATCGTTGCGCAGCATCAGCTTATCATACACCTGCGGCATCGTTATTTTCATTCCGCAACAGCTATGTATTAGTCCGATTCCGGAAACTGCCGAAATAATCCATCTTGCATTTAAAGCGCGCGCCACAGTTGGACCGTAACTCATATACGCATTGTGCTGGTCTTCCCAGCGTCCCGCACCGCAAGGCGTTTGCGACAAATCGCTGCTCGTGCCGCACGTAATGGAATCGCCGAAATATTCGATTAAATATTTTGAACTATCTTTTTCGTTAACCAATTTTCTACAACCAATTCCCACGACTTCGAGATAACCAATGCCGGACTCCGTGTCTTTACAAACGAGCAACGTATGTTTTCCTTTGGATAAATTTTTTGCCACCCAAACCGTATCTGTTTTCGCTGAAAGCATGATGCGGCGAGGCTTTCCGTCCACAACTATTTCAATATAATTGTGCATAACACCGTAATTTACTTCATCATTTAAAACTACATAACAGTCTGGACCTACAAATGTTGTATAAAAATAAACGCCCGGCGACCAGAAGCGCGGCAACTCAGGATTGCTACAATCTATTCGCCCTACATAGTGAATTGCTTTGTTGGAAGCATCAAAAAATTTTAATCGACGAAAAGTTTTTGCAAAACAAAAATGGTTCAGCAATAAAAATAAAACGAGTAATTTTTTCATTCACATTCATTTAATATTCATTCAATCTATTCCACCAGGTTTTTTTAAGGATGAATAAGACAACTAAAAGAATAGTTATTGTAATCAGCAGCGGCAATTTCATCTGCAATACCACATACATCGGCAGTATGGTTAAACATAATTGTCCAATAATGCCAAGCACCACATTGAACATATTCAGTTTAAAGTTTTTATTGCCCGCAAACATGGCATCTTCTTCGACAACCTTTTGATGAACAGGTTTCCAAAATCCCCAGGGGCGAATGGTTTTGTAAAAAGATTTCAATACCGCTTCATCCGTAGGCGGAGCAGTGTAACTACCGAGAATCGAACCTGTCAGAGATAATATGAAAATCACAATCCAATAATATAAATCCAATCCCTTCAGTATATTTAAAGATTTTAAAACTGCGAGTGCAATTGCCGGAACAATACCGGCAAGCATTCCCCAAAAAAATCCGCGTGCATTGAAACGCCACCAATGCCACTTCAACATATTGGATGCAATGTAGCCGCCATACAAGCCAGACACAATCCACTGCAAAATCGTATTCACATCTTTAATAAAACAGCCCAATCCAATGCCAATGATTACAACACCAACGCCGGCGATGTAGTTCATAGAAATAATTTTTTTGTTTGACGCTTCCGGGTTGATATATTTCAAATAAATATCATTCACAATGTATGCCTGCGCGGCATTCAGCGTACCGGAAAAAGTTCCCATAAATGCTCCGAACAATCCCGTCAAAACCAAGCCCATTAAGCCTGCGGGTAAAAATGTATTAATGGTTGCGGGTAAAATAGTTTCAAAATCTGTTCCGTTTGTTCCTTGTATTTGCGGATGAATTTGATTGAAATACAACAATCCCAAAACCGTTAAACCTATTACCAGCGTATATCTTACAGGCATTAAAATAATGGAAACAAAACCACTCATCTTGCTTGCCTCTTCGGGCGAGCGCGTGCTTAAAATTTTCTGCATATCATAGTTAGGTGCAGGACCTGCAAGACTTGCAAATACGCCTTTGAACAACATCATCATAAAAAACAAACCGAATAACGAATAATCGTCGCTTTGTATTTTTTTATTTGCATCGGCTGTAATGCCCGTCCAGTCAAGGTTTAAGCGCCATCCAAAGAAAGGATTTATCCAACCTTTCGGCACATTCACTTGTTGTCCTTTTAAATGAATCATTGCAATCACGCCAACGCTTACACAAGCAATAGTCATAATTGCATATTTGATAACATCGCCCAAAACAATGCTGTGCATTCCGCCAATTACCGCATAGAACATGGCGAACAAAGTAAATACCACACCATAAAAATGCGGCACATATTCCGCTGAAACATGAAACGGAACATAAGGCGCAACGTACTTCCAAGGAACAAAAATTTCCACAAATTTTCCCAATCCCACAAAACCGTAAGCCATAAAACCCAAACAACTTAACAATGCAAATACAACTACAATATTGTGCGATGCGCGAACGCCCGTGCCTTCTTTTCCAAAGCGCGTTTCGAGCCATTCCGCGCCTGTTGTAGCATTTGACCTGCGCAGCCATTTTGACAAATACATCATCATAAATACCTGATTAAATACGGGCCACAACCAGGGAATCCAGATGCTTTTCATACCGTACACAAAACACAGACTCACGAGCCACATCGTACCCGAAATATCAAACATATCGCCTGCATTACTTAAACCAAGCATATACCAAGGCAATGATTTTCCGCCGAGCAAATAGTTTTCTTTATTCAGCCGCGCACGCTTGCGCAGTGTCCATCCGATAACCAGCATGCTGAGCAAATAAGCCAAAATAATAATAATATCTATGAGCTGTAACTTCACTGCGAGTTTTACACCTATGCTTTTTATTTATATAAATTTTCTTTTGCCGCATCTTTTAAGAAGAAAGTATTCTTTTGCTTGTAAAATTTTACAAAATCTTCTGCGGACATATCGCCTTTAAATGGTACGTAATAATGAATGTGCGGATGCTCCGGAGTGCCTATTTCGCCGGCATTTCGCCACACAAGCAAATACGCGATTTTATGTTGATTAATGCCTTTCATCAGCTTTTCCGTCCACCATGTTTTGTACGGAATACGCTCATAACCGGTTTCCGCTAACGCGAATAGTTTTCCTTTGTCGCCGGCAATTTTTTCTATTACGGATAAACAATTATCCAAATTCTTTTCAAACACATCGCTGGTTGCCGCATCTGCTGATTGATAAGAATCCAAGCTCAGCACATCCACTACATCATCTCCGGGGTAACGTTCGAGAAATCCGTTTGCATCTTTAAAATTATCCGAAGGATTATATACAATGAGCAAATTGTGCAAATGTTTTATATCGCGCAAATAATGAATTTGATAACGCCACAATTTTTTAAAGTCGGCTGTGCTGCAAGTATTGGCGCACCACCAAAACCAGTTGCCGGAAAACTCATGAAACGGTCTGTATAGAATAGGAATTGCTTCGCCGTGCGCACCTTTCAAAGAATTTAAAAATGCCGCAACTTTATCCAACCAAGTTTGATATAAGACATGATTGATGCCGCCGGGCAAAATGCTCTCCACCGTTCCATGCGTGGTATCCCACGCCGTTTTGCCATTGCCTAAGGGACTTGGCGAATGCCAACTGAAAGTAATAACACCGCCTTTCGCATAAGCCCACTCCACACAACTTTTTACAAGCGAAAAAGGGTTTCCGTCAATATCTTTATCATGGTCGCTTTCAAGTCCGCTTAAATCACAACCGAAAAGCCCCGGATAATCGCCGGTGATGCTTTTTACATCACTGCTGTCTTTCTGATATTTCCAATGAATACCATACGCCAAATCATCTTGATGCCCGAAAAGAAAACCCCGTAACGAACTATTTTTTAAATTTTGATAAAGATGAATGGTTTCTTTGGTTGCATTTTTATCGGAAGGAAAATTGCTTTGGGCAAATGAGGTTGAAATATGTAAAACAAAAAAAAACGCGAGTATATATTGCTTTCTCATCGTGAAAATATTTTGTTCTTACGCAATTTTCGTAAGATAATTAAAAACTCTGCAAAGCTTATATGGCTTTGCAGAGTATATTTTCTATGTAGGCAAATAAGCAACTCTATTATTTTATCAGCATTACATTATCAAAATAAAATGTCTCATCTACCGTATTTCCCGGCACAAAGAATGCAACTGTACTTAACAATTGTGAACTATTAGCGCTCCAGTTTGTCGAACCGAAATTCCACATCAATGTAGGAATGGCTATTTTAAAGAATTGCCATGTATTTGGCTGAACGGTTATCGGATTGGTCTGAGTTTGAGCAAATCCTGAATTACCCCATTCAAGATACAATGTTTCTTGCATTACACCGCCCTTTACCCAGAATGATAGATACTGCCAATCAGATGAGTAAGCAAGTCCATCAGTAGTGCCGCCGCCACCTTGCCTGAATCCATCTATCCACCAAGCTCCGCCATTAAATGTCATTGCTCCGGAAGCACTACCGCTTTTATATACTGAAGTGCTTACATTAAATGGACCCCAAGACCAACTTCCCCAACCATTTTGTGTAGCATCAGTAAAAATTTGATAAGCCTTATCAATGTTGTTAAATACAGTTGTTGATATTGACGTATCTTTTGTTCCGTCTGTTTGAGTATAAGCAAAAACCAGATTACCCTGCGTAATATCGGTTTGCGGGAATTTTACCACCATTATGGAATCATTTACCGATACAATCTGCACTGGATCGATTATACCATTGGATTCAATGGAAGTTCTGATTCCCTTGATAAATAAATTATCGGTACTTGCAAAACCTACTCCGTATAGTGTATCTATTCCCCCTGCTGTAAAGTCATAATCGGAAACTCCATTTGTTGCATTAATCGTAGGAGCAGGAGCCAATACCGTGAAATGATACTTTGCCGTTCCGTACAAGGTAGTTACCGTAAGCGTATCGGTAGCCAAAGGAGCGCGATAAGGCGTATTGCTGGGAACCTGTACAACAATAGTTTGATCTGTTCCCAAAGAACGATTGAAATAAGCCTGCGTACCATTGAAATACACTCCGGTAGCAGCACCTAAGTTCGAACCATGAATGACATAATAATTACCCAAGCTACCGACACTGGTTGCAGAATCAAAAGCTGCGGTAGAATTAGCAATCGTTGTATCTGTCGTTGAGGTAAGGCTACCCGTGCTGTCGTACGACTGATGTGTTGTTACGGTTGTATCGTAATAAACCGTTTTATTCATTGTATATACACTTGTAATAACAGGTGCACCTTTCCCCGGCGTATAGCCCATATAATCGTATTTCTTGTTACAGGATATTAATGCTGCAACCAGCAAAAACGAGGTACCTATTAATTGTTTATATTTCATCTGTTTACTTTTTAATGTTTTTAATTATCAGATGGAATTCGCCAAAATAATCATCGCTTTAGATATTCAAAGTTCTTATGGCTCATTTCATTTTATAAGTTTTATCGTTTACCATGTGAAATCATAAGGAACAGGAGATTGCAGCAATTGCGGATCAGAAGACGACTCATTACTCGGCACCAGACAATAAAAATTATCATCTGTCAAAGTAACTTTTGATGAATAAAGAACAGACTTATCAGGATAATTATTTGCATAAGTCCCTCTCTCCTGCTGCGCAATGATAGCTCTCGCCACAGGATGTGGTGCAGATTGTATTCCATTGTTTGTAGTGGTTGCCTTAAAGCCGTCTATACGACCTAAATCAAACCAATAATCTTGCTCCAATGCAAATTCGAGTCTTCTTTCATTTAATAATTGTTTATAGGTAAACGACGTTACTTGCGGCGCACCGGCTCTTGCTCTTACCATATTGTAATATTTCAAAGCTGTAGGGTCGGAAGTAGCAGCTGAAGTATCAATGCCTTTGCTTGTTACAGGTTTTGCCTGTTGCCCTAAAATTGCTTCAGCTTCAATCAGCAATATATCTGCATAGCGCATGATATAGGTATTATTCCCGCCGGCTTGTGCTATTGGCGGAGCTAAGCTATTGTCAGGGTCGCCGGGAGCACCTATAACATACTTCTTACATTGCGCCTGTGTTCCCTGCGAACTTGCATTTAACGGCAATGTATATCCGCCATTGTTTACATCCAGCTCCGCATAATGCTCTCCCGGCAACATAATAGTAAAATGCCTGCGTACCGTGTCTCCTCCTTCTGCTTCAAAAGCTTTAACCAAATCGATGGTTGGCGCAGCAGAGCCGTAACCGTCGCCGGTTTGTGTTATGGAACTACTATACGCCCATGATGCTTGTATAGAATTGCCATAATCGTAACCCGTCCCCGGTCCATGCGGTGTCCATTGCATTGCCAAAATGGATTCTTTATTATTGTTATTATTTGTAATAAAGAGGTCACCAAAGTTTGGCAATAATGAAAATTCGCCACTATTGATTACTTTCTCGGCTTCTATTCTTGCACTATCGTAATTCTGCATATACAGATAAACCTTTGCCAGCATCGCTGACGCCGAACCACTCGAACCGTGTCCGGTTGCCGCAACATTTGGCGTACAATTAGCCTCAGCAAATTTCAGGTCTCTTACAATAAATTTATATACGTCAGGAATGGAACGTGTAGGTACATTTTGAAAATCATCGATATTATCCGATGGGTTTTCTATCAAAGGAACATTCCCAAACGACCTTACTAAGTAAAAGTAAGCTACAGCACGCATCAGGTGTGCTTCGCCCAAAGCGTTGTTGATAGCGTTTTGCGCAATAGCAGAAGTATTGGCAGTACTAATATTGGTAATTAAAGCATTGCATTGAGCAACTACCGTGAAAGGAGAGTTCCACAATGTACGCAATTCAGGATTGTCCGATGATACCGGCATTGTGCCGAAAGGCGCCACATCGGATGACCATGAACGAAGGTTACCACCTGAAATTTCGGTAAGCGACCAACCACATTTGTTGTTCCAACCAAACCATGGCGTACCGTATAGAGGAGTAGTGGCTGCAGCCAATTGGTCCGCAGTCTGATAATAAGAACCTGTTGTAACAGAAGTTCCCGGTACGCGGTCAAAAAAGCTTTTGCTGCATCCTGCTAAAAGCCAACTTGTAATCAATGCAAGACTTGCAATATTTTTTATTTGTAGCTTCATCTGTATATTTTTTATGTTTTTTGAATTGCCAAATGGAATTTGCCAAAATCATCATCGCTTTTGTATGCAAGATTTTTATGGCTCATTTCATAATATTATTAGTTATAAAAATTAAAACTGTGCATTAATACCAAATGTGAACACTCTCGGCGAAGGATATCTACCCAAATCAATATTCTGCATGGTCGGGTCCTGATTGTGAGATCCTACTTCAGGGTCAAGACCTGAATAACCTGTAATCACAAATAAATTTTGAGCACTTATATACGCTTTCAAACTTTTCATGGCTATGCGCTTTGCCCAGTTGTTCGGAAGATTATATCCTAAACGTACATTTTGGAATCGCAGGAATGATGCACTTTCCAGCCATCTGTCAGACATTACAAGATTGGCATTACCGAGTCCCGGATAAGGTGCAGGAACATCTGTATGCGTATTTTGCGGTGTCCAAAAATTGGCGGCGGATGCAGACTGATTCAAATATAAATCCGATAAACCCATTGTTCTTACTGCCAAAGCATTCAGTATTTTCCCTCCTTGGGAGCCGTAGAGAAATACGCTCAGTTCAAAATCTTTGTAATCAAATGTATTGGTCAATCCGTACGTAAAATCGGGGTTAGGACTTCCCAAAGCATATTGCGTATTGGGTGCTCCGTCATTATTGCCCTGATATTCAAGGTCTCCATACCAAACATGGTTAGGATTTGTACGGTCACTGGTAACTACTTGCGCCGTACCCGTAACATTTTGTGGGTGTGCAGCCAAGTATTGTAAGTCCGATTCCGAATTAATAATACCTTTTACTTTATAACCATAAAACTCGCCTACCGGCATACCTACTACTGTTTTTGTAATATTAGACAAGGTTACATAAGCCAAAGTCAGGGACTGGTTGATAGCAGGTGCACCATTCAACGACATTACTTTATTATTGTAATGAGAGAATGTGAGAAGTGTATTCCATTGGAAATCTTTATGCATAATATTCTTGCTGTTGATACTAATATCAAATCCCGTGTTGCGAATATTACCCGCATTAACATAAGGTGCGGAAATTACCGCGGTCGCGTCTCCGTAATCATTTGGTCCGCCTACGAGAAATGCCGGCAAAGGCTGGTGGAACAAAAAGTTTTTAGCAGTTTTGACATAATAATCAAAGCTACCGGAAATTCGTTCATTTAAAAGCCCGAAATCCAAGCCCCCATTTGACTGAACGGCTGTCTCCCATTTTAAATTTGGATTAGCAACATTTGCCACTACAAAACCGGTTCCTGACGCTACTACTCTTGCATTCAGCACCGATCCGTAAGCATAAGCCGGGACACTCGAATTTCCGTTTGTGCCATAACTCAAACGAAGTTTCAGAGTACTCAATACATTTTTAGTATTATTCATAAATGACTCATTCGATATTTTCCAGGAAACTGCTACACCGGGAAAATAACCTACGTTATTCCCTTCATAAAAATTTGATGATTTATCTCTGCGAATGTTAGCAGTAATGCTGTACTTATTGCCATAAGTATAAATTACACGTGCCAGAAAAGATTCCATTACTGAAGGAGACTCTGTTTCCGAAGCAGGATTTTGCGTAGCAGCAAGCTGAATACTCTTTAAATCATTGCCTGCAACAAAACCACTTGCTCCCATACTCAATTGGTCCCAGTCGCTTTCCCATACTTCGTGCCCTGCTATTGCATTCACACTACTTTTTCCCCATGTATGATTGTAATTGAAATATTCTTTCCAGCTCCAGTAAGTACTATTGCTCAGCATCCTTTGCAATGAAGCATTATTATTTGTCAGCCATGTGTTTGGGTCGGTTCCGGTCATTCCATAGTTGTAAGTGGGATTAAAAGTATAGTTATCCGCCCAATTGAAATCTCCATCTAATTCTGAATGTAAAGAAAGGTCTTTAAAGAAATTAATATCCGCATACACACTTCCATTCACTTCGCTTCGAATCAGATTATTGGTCAGAGACAAAGCCTGCTGAACAGGGTTTATATTCCCTTGTCTTGTGCCCGTAGAAGAAACCGAAGGTCCGGCATACGAACCATCAGCATTATAGATTGGTTGGTCAGGCGGTGTTAACAATGCGTAATAAATTATACCTGTATTGTCGCCCATACCTACATTCTGATTGCTGCGCATTGCACCAAAAGTGCCACCCATTTTCAGCCAGTTATTTACATGAGAGTTTATACTGGCTCGAAATGTATAACGCTTGAAATTAAATCCCAGCACTGTCCCATCCTGGTCAAAATATCCGCCGGAAAGATAATAATCTGTTTTATTGGAGCTACCCGCAACAGAAATATTATGGCTTGTTTCTAAAGCATTTCTAAAGATAGCTTTCTGCCAATTGGTTCCTGTACCCAATGCTCCCGGATTGGCAAATTCTACGCGAGGCTGCTGACCATAAGCAACAGCAAGATTATTCTCCAGATTAGCATATTGCTGCAAATTCATCATCTTTAAATATTTGCCCTGCGATTGCCAGCCTACAAAAGCGTCATAAGATAAAGTTGTAGTTCCTCTGCCATGCTTGGTAGTAATGAAAACTACTCCATTAGCGCCGCGACTACCATAAATAGCAGTAGCCGCCGCATCTTTCAGTATGTCGATAGATTCAATATCATTCGGATTCAGCATTGCTAAAGGACTTACACCCGTTTCTTGCTGAGAACTTCCGGGAGTAGTCAATTGTACACTTGATGCATTCCCAGACATTTCCACCCCGTCAATTACGTATAGAGGGTCCGTTCCACCAAAAGAAGTGATACCGCGAATATGTACGGATGTTGCGCTTCCCGGCTGACCGGAGTTTTGTGTAACAGTAACACCGGCAGCTTTACCTTGCATCATCTGGTCCACGCTTGCTTGCGGAAGGTTTGCAATATCTTTTGCACTAATCGATGATGCAGCACTATTTACATCTCCCCTTTTCTGTGTACCGTAACCAATCACAACCACATCCCCCAATTTTGAATCGGCGGACTCCATTTGAACATTCAAAAGCTGTCCGTCAATAATCGCTTTGACAACGTCTTTTTTACCCGTATAAGAAAATTGCAGCAATTTGGTATTTACAGAGATCGTAATTGTAAAATTACCTTTATCATCCGTAAGCGCGTGCCTGGTACCGCCTACCTCTTTTATGGCAACCAAACTTAGCGGCTGCCCGCTTTCATCTTTCACATTACCGGACACCGTACGCGTTTGAGCAAAAGCAAAAGTTGCCGGCAGCAGGAAAAAGATAAAGGCAAAAAATCTGTAAACTTTTCTATTAATCATCGTTTGTAAGTTTTGGACAAAAATAGAGCATAGCACATCACATTTATAATACTTTATAAACTATTACTTGTTATTTTTTAACAAAATAATAAAATTGCAATCGATAGCAAGATTTTAATTAGACAATTATCTTATGCCCTTATAAGACATAAGACCCTTATAAATACTGTATTTTATCTTAATCAAAGACAAAAAATATCACAATCGATTAATCTAATACTTTTTTAATAATGTTTTCGTATAAATACCCGACTCTTTTAAGTCATCTTCAGCCCAGTTACCTGAAGCATTCGCAGACTTTTCCAACATAGAACAAGTTTCATCTTTATCCGAAACCGACCATACAACCCATGAGAGTTTGCGTTTATCTGCCCAATGAATCCATTTGTTCCATTCGGGAATGTCCAATTTTCCATCGCCGGAAGCTTCCATGCCCGCCGATTCGGAAATGAAAATCGGCAAGCCCTTTGCCAAAGCGCTATCCGCACGCTGGCGCAACCAGCCTTTGTGTGTTGCTGCATAAAAATGCAATGTGTACATCACATTAGTTACATTTTTTATCGGGTCTGCAGCAGGCAAATTCAGGTCTTGGTCCCAATGCGGAGAGCCGACGAGTATCACATTCTTTTTGTCATAAGTACGAATGGTCGCTATCAATTTTTCTGCATAATTCTTTACTTCTTTCCACGATTCAAAATCCGGCTCGTTGTACAACTCATAAAGAATGTTGGGATAGCGATGATATTTCTTGGCAATCGTTGTAAAAAACTGCGTAGCAGAATCGAGATTAATGTTGTGCGAATGCCAATCTACAATCACATAAATTCCACTTTTAATCGCGCCTTTGATAACTGCCTCCGCAGCTTTAAGCGCCTGCTTCGGATTATCAATATATCCGCCTTTCGGTTCAGCGCCAATCGCCGCGCGTACAACGATTGCGTGCCAATCTTTCGCCAGCCATTCAACCGTTTTCTGGTTGTAAAAACGTGGATGAAAATTGTGCCAGCCAAAGCTTACGCCATGCAATGCAACAGGGTTTCCGTTTTCAGCAACAAGCTGCGTTCCATTAACACTCAAAAATCCATATTCTTTCACAGATTGCTGCGCATTTGCGCACGAAATTAACATCATCGGCAGGGCTAAAAACAGCAGTTTTTTCATAACCATATTTTTATTGAAAGAAAAACCAAATATAGATTTTTATACATCATTTATATAATATTATTTTATCAAAAAATGATAATAATCAATCCATTTTATAATAATGAATAATAAAATTTTCTTTTTTATTAGGCATTATAAAAGATGATATGGTTTAGTAAGTAATAATACTTTTTTATTAAATTATTGAATATAAATAAACATAATTCTATATTTTTGTATCATAAAAAAGCCTCATGGAGATTTTTCGGGAAATAACCACGCTTACGCCGAACGATTGTTTTACACTGGCAACAAGGCACAAAACCAAATTTGATTTTCCTTTGCACAGCCACGAAGAATTTGAATTAAATCTTATTCTTAACGGGAAAAATGCAAAGCGTGTAGTGGGCGACCATATTGATTTAATTGACGATGTGGAACTTGTGTTTGTGGGACCAAATTTGCCTCACGCATGGTTTACGGAGAAATGTACAAGCAAAGACATTCATGAAGTTACCATACAATTCCATCGCGATTTGCTGGACGATAAATTTTTACAGAAAAAGCAACTGAGCTATTTGCGCACAATGTTTGAAAAATCTTTCAATGGCATTTTGTTTTCAAAAGAAACCGTTGAGCGCATCGCACCGCGCATTATTGCGTTGGCAAAAAAGACCGGGTTCGATTCCGTATTGGAACTGTTGTCCATATTGCACGACCTATCCACTTCACGCAATCTTACGACGCTTTCCGGCAGCAGCTTTAATATGAACAGCCAGATATCTTACAACAGCCGCAGAGTGGAAAAAGTGATGGAATATTTGCACGGCAACTTCAACAAAGAAGTAAGCCTTGCCGAAGCTGCGAAAATTGCTAATATGACAGAAGTAAGTTTCAGCCGTTTTTTTAAAATCAGAACAGGGCAAACGTTCATCGATACGCTAAATGAAATTCGCATTGGGAATGCTACACGTATGCTGATGGCAACCACACACGGCATTGCTGAAATTGCCTATTCATGCGGGTTTAACAACATTTCTAACTTCAACAGAATTTTCAAAAAAAGAAAAGGGCGCACACCCAAAGAATTTAGGGAAAGCTTCTCGGGAACGAGAATTTTTATTTAGCCCCTATCCCCTGAAGGGGAATAAATATCATACACAAACTCCTCTTTAGGGAACGGGGATTAAATACCCAAAACCGCTTTCAATTTTGCATAGCCGCTACGGCTTACGGGCAATCTTACATCGTTTCTCAACACTACACAATATTGGTCTTTTTCATACAAATCCACTTTGTGAATATGCTGCACATTGACCAGATAAGAACGATGAATGCGCACAAATTGCTGCTCGGGCAATTGGTCTTCAAAGCGACTCATAGTCTGGTGCTTGAGATAATATTTGTCTGCCGTATGAATCTTTACATAATCATCGGCAGACTCTAAATAAAACACTTCCGGCAATGGCAGTATTTTAATATTACCGTTTACTTTCACTACAATTCTTTGTGCCTGCTCGGGCAAGTGTGGAATTTTTTCTTTGATAGAATTTTCGACCACGCTTGACTGGCGACTTAATTTTTCCAAAGCTTTGCTCAGTCTTTCGGGATTCACGGGTTTTAATAAATAATCCAGCGCATTTACGTCAAACGCTTTTAGTGCATATTCGTCATAAGCCGTTGTAAAAATCACGTGCGGCGGGTTATCCAGCAGCTCAAGCATTTCAAAGCCTGTTATTTTAGGCATTTGAATATCAAGAAAAATCAAATCGGGATTTAATTCCTGAATGGCTTTCAAACCTTCAAAACCATCGCCGCATTCAGCAATAACTTCAATATTTTTTTCGGATTCCAAAAGCTCTGTCAATAAAGAGCGGGCCAACGGTTCATCGTCAATGATAATGGTACGCATAAAAATAGTTTTAGCGTGAAAAAAATTATTTTGTCAAAGGAATAATAATCGTAGCAGTAAATGTTTGCAACAAAGTATCTGCATCTTCTTTCGGAACAATTCCCTGCTCTATTTTTAAAAGGTCATTTCTTGCAAATAATAAATACAGCCTGCGACGAATCGATTCCAAACCAAAGCCTGTTCCTTTTGTCATCACGGCATCCGCATCGTAAGGATTGCTGATGGTAAATATCAATTCTTTACCGATTTTTATAACTGTAATAATTATTGTTACAGTTCCAATTGTGCCGTACAATCCGTATTTAATTGCATTCTCCACCAACGGCTGCAAGAGAAACGGCGGCACTTTCATATCTTCACAATCAAGCTCTACATTTTCTTCAATTTTCAACCGATGCCCAAAACGCACTTGTTCAATGGCGAGATACAAGCGCAGGTCATTCATTTCTTCCCGGAAAGAGATAAAGCTATCATCTTCTTTCTTAATCGTATTTCTCAGGTAATCAGAAAGTTGCTGTATCATTTGCCTAGCTTTCTGCGGTTCGCGCCCAATCAATGCATTAATAGAATTCAAACTGTTGAACAAAAAATGCGGGTGCAATTGTTGCCGTAGCTTAAAAAGTTCTGCATCTTTTCTTAACTTTTCCGCTTGCTGTTCTTCCGTAATTGTTTCTCTTGTTTGCGCCAATTCTTTACTCAAAAAATAAATAAGCGTAAAGCAACTCAGCATAATCCAGCCTATTAAAGCACGCAGAAAAAACGTAGTATTCCAGAGTTCAATATAATTTTGTTCCGTAGCAAAAAGGTGCGTCAAAATGTACCTGCACAAACCAATCCAGACCCACGCTAAAAGCAAACTTTGAAACCCAATGGAAACATAATTTGAATAAATAAAAAAATGAATGCGGCGCGAATATTTGATAAATAAAAACAGTCCATACATTAACAGATAACTTACCAAAACATCTGCCAGCGCAGGTTTCAGCGCAATGGAATTACGCAGATAGAGCCAACAAAACTGCGCAAAAGCAATAATAAAAAGAAAAATTGCGCCACTATCTTTAACCCATCCTCTGTTTGTTTTTACCGGCATCTGAAATGTTTCGTTGCAATCATCAATAATTTTTTATTTCTACGCCGCCGCAAAACACACTGCCTCTTAAAATTAATATTTTTGGCGGAACTGCCGGCGACGAAAGTTTTCGTTTATCTTCAATGCCGCCCATAAAAGCGGTCAATTCGTTTTGAATTGTCCAGTTTGCCGGAACCGTTATTTCCGCACCACCGAACGTAACTGTAACATTTAATATTGCAGTTTCCTCAATATCAGCCTGTGAAAGATTTAGTTCGCCGCCACCAAAAGAACAAGTAATATTTCCGCCCTTGAATGTTTTGGTAAACAAAGTTTTTTCCGCACTCCCGAATATGGAATTTATATCTACATAATCTTCGCTGCTTCTATCGGTAAACTGTTGATGACCGCCAAAACGTTCCCTGCCTGTGCTCTGCCAAAATTCCTGCCTCCTTTTCATGCGTTCATAAAAACGGCTATCGCGACGGCAATATGGTCCATAACGAGGATTTCCTCTTTTCAATAAAATTAATAGTCCTGCAAGAATTAACAGTAATGGCAACGCATAAATATTCCATTGCTCTTTAATTACATTCTGGTCTTGCAACAAAAAATACAGCCCGATAAAAACAGGTATCAGCCAGCCGAAACTTCCTCTGAACCCGTGCTTTGCTCCGGCAAAAATTCCAAGAACAATCGGAATCATAGGCCAGTCGAACAGCCAGTCGGGAAAATATTTTGCCGTTTGCGGCATACGGTTGAACAACAACACTATACCTACAATGATAATAACTACGCCGCCAAACCAATGATTATGAGGACTCCTTTGAGGGAAATTATTAAATCTGTTATCAGAAGAAGCATCGCTTGGCGACACTTTCAAGTCTTCGTTTTCCATATCCAAAATTTTAATACACAAATGTACAATGCAGCATCGCCAATATAGAAAGCTTTTTCGATAAAGGAAGATTATTGGTCGGTAAACGATAATTTTTGGTATTCAATAAAATAAAAAAGCGACTCAAATATGAGCCGCTTTGTAATAAAAAAAAGATAAAGGAATTTTATTTTTTAATCAACCGAACGGAAGTCCTTCTGTCCACAGCGCGTGCAGAATCACTTGCATCTGCCGCCACAGTTGCGAACTGAGAACCATAACCTGTTGCTTCCGGCACTTGCGAGCCTACCCCCGCAGCGTTCAACGCTGTTTGCACCGCTTTGGCACGACTATCGGAAAGTTTAAGATTAGCAGTAGAATCGCCTTTCTTATCGGTATAGCCGCCAATTTTCATTTTCACATCAGGGAATGCTTTTAAAATAGCAGCAATATTGTTCAACTGGCGTGTAGATGTCGAATCCAACTCAGTTGTGCCGAATTTAAAATTCAAATCGTCAAAGTTAAACCACTTGTCTTTTAGTGTGCTGTCGGTGGCATTTTTGTAATCATCCGATTCGATAAATTTTACCAATTGGTCTTCAATGCCGCCGGGATAAGCCTGCAACGTATCGCCGTTGGGCAACACAACCGCAGTCAATGTTCTTACCGCAGTTGCTGGCATTACGGCAGTTGTATCTTCCTGCATTGTATCTGCCATAACCATTGCATTTTCGTTTCCATGACAACCTCTGAACAACCAAATTAATAAAAACAGAAGAATAATACCAAGAATCAACGGAACTAAAAACTTACTGCTGCTTTTTGCCCTACTTGCGACACTCGTTGCCGCCGATGTTACGCCGTGTGCTGCATCCGCCGCGTGCGTGTGCAAGCCGGACAATAAAGAACTTAATCCCAAACTTGCAGGAATGGAACTGAGAAACGAAGCCTTGTTGCTTTTGAAAAACTCGCCAATGGAGTCTGGTGTTCCGTTGTTCTCTATCAAATTTTTTCCAAGACTACCCAAAGAAGCAATGCCCGATGTATCAAACAATTGTCGTGTGCTGCTGCTTTTAATACCTGCGAAAGAAGATATTTTTTCAATAATACCGTGTAAACCGCCGCCGAAAATATCGAACAAAAAAGAACCGGCTTGAGTTCCTTCTGTACTTGAAGTTCCTGAACCAAATAAGCTGCCTAAATCGCTCAATGAATGATTGGTAAAAATGTTCCTGGCTTCACTTACGACCGTTGTAAGAAAAGAAGGGTCGTTGGAAATTTTGTTGCCGATACCGCCGAATATAGTTGGTACAATTGCCGATATCGCTTTAGAAATACCGTCGGGAGTTTCTCCGAGTTTTTCTGCTGCTGCCTGAGCGAAATTGCCGCCCAGCAACTCTTTTGCATAATCCAAAATAGAAGTACTCATAGTTTTGTTTTTTAGGGATTGTGATGAAGATTTTTTAAATTAAAAACAAATTTAATTCAAAAAGTAAGCCAAACGCAATCATTCCCTAATATATTAATTTTATAACAGAGGGCAATGCCCGGTTATCCAAGCGTTGCCCTCTGTTTTTTATTTTTCATTTTATTTATTCTGAAATAGAAAATGTGATTTTCTGTTTCATGCGGTAAGTAACCGCTCTATGATTTTGATAAGCGGGTGTCCACTTACCGCTTTGCGCCACTACACGCACGGCTTCCGCCGCAGCACCGTAGTCATGTTTCGGAACATTGACTGCTTTCACTTCCGAAACATAGCCGTCCCGGTCAACCAAGAACGAAACAGTTATAGGATAAGTTCCCGGAGGTGCGCCATTATCGGAAGGAATATTTTCTCGAAGGTTCATTCTTAAATATCTTGACCACGCAGATTCTCCGCCCGGAAAAACAGGTTCTACCTGGACAGAGGTAAATTCTTTGTCGCCATAGTTTGGCTTTTTCTTTGGCGAAGCATAACCAATGACCGTTACTTCTTTCAGGTCTGAACTGTCCGGTATAAATGTATTGCCGCTTGCCTGCCTTTTTCCGATAGCTGTTACCTTAACGCTCGAAACTTTTCCCTGAATCGGCACTCCGTTTACAGTTATCGGCTCGATGGTAATTTTAGTTTTAGGTAAAGAGTCTTTGGTAGTAATTAATATTACACCGTTTCGCGCATCAGCGCCGTATTTAATAGTTGCCGCAGCATCTTTCAAAATCGAAATAGATGATATGTCGGATGGAGCTAAATTTCTCATTTCCCCCTCATTGGCTTTTTTATCATCAATAAAGATAAGCGGACTCCCATCAGCGATTCCACGATAAACATAGAGATGCCTGCTCGAATCTTTTTTATGTGTAATGCCTGTTTTTGTAGTAACGAACACCACACCATTATCTGCCTTGCTACCGTAAATCGCTTTGGCAGAAGCATTTTTCAGTACAGAAACCGATTCAATGCTTTTCGGTGCAAGAGCATCCACATCTGCCTTATTTTTTGCAGGAATACCATTAACCACATACAACGGCTCGCCGCCCGATAAGCGTAACGAAGAGAACGTACTTTTCAAAGGCTTGAAAGAAAAAGTATCCGAAGTAATGATGATTGTATCCTTATGCGTTTTTTTCTCATTCAACTTTTTATCTGTAACCAATTTTACATTGACTGTATCCATTTTCTGCTGAACGGAATCCTGCGATTTCAACAAAGTAATCATGCCGTCAATCGCTTCACTTTGCTGTTTTATTTCCATACGATGCGCACGAAACGCCAGCAGAAATGTTACACAACCAAGCACCGGCAAAATCATTAATCTGCGGAGATAACTGTATTTCGGTTTTTTGGAATTGGTTATCATCATTAACCGCTTTTTGATGGTAGAATAAAACAACGGATGCGCCGGTTCGAAGGCAAATTTACCAAACTGCGTTCGCAAAAGCATTTGCGCAAAAGCCTCGCCGTCTCTGTCTTTCACGGCTTTTTCATCGGCAATAAATTCGTGAATGAGCAAGAGTTCTTTTTTCATCAGATAGAAAAAAGGATTCATCCAAAAGACTGCCGTCAGTATTTGAAAAAACAGTTTGTCCCACGAATGTTTCTGCGTGATGTGCGCCATTTCGTGATGATAAATCTGTGTTCCGATTGCATCGTCCAGTTCAATATCCTCGCGCCAGAATAAATTGTGCATGAAAGAAAATGGCGCGTTTTCAACATCAGTATTAATGAAGTCGATTTCGTCCAGCTTTGTAATTGGAAACGACTTTTTTAACTGGTAAATTTTTATTACCCTGATTACTACCAGCGCCAGCAATACAGCCGTTACCGCAAGTGATGCAAAAAGTACAATTTGTCCCCAGTCAATATGTGCCGTTTCTGCGCCCACCGTAACATCGGGCAAAGCTCCGCCATACATCAGTTGCATCAGCTCCAGCATCTTTGCATTATTGCTTTGCATATCAAACATACTGATGTGCAATAAAGGCAATAAACAACTAAATGAGGCTGCAACGAGCAGATAAAACCTGTTGTACGGATGGAAACTTTTGTTGCGCAGCGCCAGTAAATAGTATGCGAAAAACAATGCGGAGCATACTATCATTTTTATTAAATAAACGATAAGTGCGTGCATAACATCCGCTTTAATATGTAAGAAAATAAGGCTCCTACGGAGCCGGGATTATTTTTTCTTCAGTTGCTTGAGCAACAGTTCGAGGTCTTTTACGCTCAGTTCTTTTTCTTTTACAAGGAACGAAACGGCTTCTTTGTACGAACCTTTGAAATAATTGCTTACAAAATTGTTGAGCGAACCTTTGGAATATTCTTCGCGGGAAACCAAAGGATAATATCTGTGTGCACGACTAAATACCTCGTAACTTACAAATTCTTTTTCGATTAAAATTTTAAGAATAGTAGCAACGGTATTGGTGTGAGGTTTAGGTTCGGGCAACGCGTCAATAATATCTTTTAAAAAACCTTGATTAACGTCCCAAACGGCTTTCATAATCTGCTCTTCGGCACGAGTTAATGTTTTCATTTTACTTAAATTTTTATTAGTTGATAAATTAATTTACTCAAACGTATAACTATTTTTTTAGTTTTCCAAAAAAATGTTTTTACCTGCTCTTCAAAAAATATTTTTTAACAAAAAGAGCACCGATGCCGATGCTCTTTTATCAAATCCATACTATGCTTGTAACGTCTATTTAAAAATTGTTGCCAGCTTGTTGTTAAGCTCATCGCCGCGCAAATCCTGCGCAACTATTTTTCCCGATGGGTCAATGAGAAAATTTGCAGGCACTGCATTAATTCCGTAAAGCACGGCAACGGCATTTTTCCAGCCGTTCAAATCTGAAACCTGTTTCCACAACAAACCGTCTTTCTTAACGGCTTCTACCCATTTATCTTTTTCGTGATCGAGCGAAACGGACAATACATCAAAGCCCTTGTCTTTGTATTTTTTATATGCTTTCAGCACATTCGGACTTTCGGCGCGGCAAGGTCCGCACCAGCTTGCCCAAAACTCCAGCAACACATATTTTCCCTTGTAAGAAGAAAGTGTTACGGACTTATTGTTTTCATCTGCCTGCGCAAAGCCCGGCGCGTTATTTCCCACTTCCACACGACTAAGCGTTGCAATTCTCTCGCCCGTTTCTTTTCCCATTGCAGAAGATTTTACAACAGGAGAAAACGCGTTATACATTTGCTTGCTTACTTCTAATGTTTTATCATTGAGATAGTGCAGCAATTCCCATGCACTTGCATTGCTGTTCGGATGCGTTTTTATATAATTAACCTGCATTGCAACAGCCTGCTTGCTTTGCTCGTCGCGCGCAGCATTAAAGTCCGCCTGATATTTTTTCATGCTTACAGAATCGCCTGCTTTATATGCAGCTATCATTTTTTCGTAAATTACCTGAACAGGTTTTCTCAAATCCATTTGAGATTGATTGTACGCCGCATATTCGTTTACGACAGGACTTCCCGAAACCCTGATGTCATAAGACGAATCGATATTCCCGTTGATAATCACTTTCCCTTTGTCCAGAAACATATCCACTTTTACCGTGTAATCGTGATTAAACAACATTCCATACGACGGCTCGGAAAGCGAATCGCTGAATGTGAAATAGCCATTTGTTACCTGCGCCGTATCTGCGCGCATATTGCTGAACGAGCCATACGCGAGATACAGTTCTCCATCTGCAAGACCTTCAATATGCCCGCTTGCAGTAAAAGGCATTTTATGCTGCGCAAATATGCTTCCGCCCAAAAGCAGAAAAGCAGATTGCATTGCGACTGATTTGATAAGATTGATTTTCATTTTATACATTTTAAAAATTAAACAAATTTTTTAATCGCGCTATTGCGCACGATAAGCCATATCAATAACTTTACCGGGAAGCCCGTCAATTTTTTTGATAAGCGTTCCATATTTTCCTGTACTAATATCGAGATAATAAATGCTGCCATCAACTCCTACCGTCAAAGTATTTTGGTCCAGCACTTTTACCATCGTTACTGTTTTTCCGCCAAAACCGGCACTCACTGTTCTGAAATCCTGATTGGTGGGATTGTAACGATATACTTTATCCTGATAATTGAAATAAATAATACCATTTTGCGTAGCCTGCCATTTAGTTGCAGCAGTAATTAATTCAGGATGCGCAAACGGGCGCTTAAGCATATTTGTAATTTGGAAAGGTCCATTAAACTCTGCGTTAAACTCCAGTTCGTACAAAGTATCATTGTCAGGTGCTTTGCAGTAGGCGTAACAAAGTCCTCCGTTGATTTGCTGTAAGTGAACTAAATCCATTTTAAGGTCGGTAGGATTGAACAGCGAATCATTAATAACCTGATATTGCGTACCGAAATAAGTAGCTGCTCCATACAAATTGAAACGCAGAAATTGTTTACGATTTATATCGAATCCTACGAAATTTCCGGGACCGTAAGTCCCCGTGTAATTAAATACCATTTCCGGCGAACACTCGTAATCGCCCGTTGCTCCGGCATCAAACATTCCATAAGTGGGCGCTTCGTTCCATGTAGATGTAGTACCACTGTACAACACACCATTGATAACGCCGGAAAGAACGCCAAGCGGATCAACAAACATATTTTGCGGAATGAGTGCAGTATCCGGCGCACTGAAGAAATTATCTCTCAGGTATTCTATTTTCTTAAAAGTATTGGCATCAATTTCAACACCGGTATTTTCGCCGCTTTTACCAAATACCCAATAGCTCTGAATCGGCGGCTGATACGCTACCGGAATAGCAAGTATCTGCGCAGGATTGCCCGGCAGTTCTTCGCCCGGATTCACTGCCTGGTATATTCTCGGCTGCACGGAATCGTCCGGCTTAATAAAAGATACCTGCGTTACGCCGTTTTCATCGGTCAATACGGTTGTTCCCATGGAGAAAGCCGTTTGCCCGTTGATGATAAAATCGTGAAAATACTTCATGCCATTATCATTATTGGTAATAGCGAATCGCACCAAATATTTTTGCGGACCAAGCCCGAATACAATATGCAGTTCATTTCCTGTGAACACAAGATTAGTATCTGCCGGAGATATCGGCGGCACTTCGATAGTCCATTGAAAACTCAGATTGGGGTTGTCCACGCCAGGCAGTGTTACTACAGGTTTTACCACAAGGCTGTCGCCGACATATACATTATAAATGCTGTCCAAATGAGAAACAACAGGCGCGGCAATAGTTGTATAAGCATAATTGCCTTTGTCTTTATAACAACCGCTTACAGTCGCTATCGCAATAATAGCTGCACATACAAAAGAGAGGCGATAGAGAAATTTATATTGCATCATAGTTATTTTAATCGTCAGAAATATTAGTTTACTTCCAATCCGTTTTCGTCAATAAAGAAATATCTGCCGGCTTGCGCATCATATCGGTATAAGATTTTCTTTTCCGGATTATCGGTATTGTAGAAATAATAAATATTGTCATTCTGTTTTTTCAATACATAACCTTTATCGGAATTTTTGCTTATCCATGCATCGGGATCATTGAGAAAGCTCGTGAGCACACTGACGAAATATAAATTTTTAGGTGCATCCAGTCCGTCTGTCGTCATGGAAGTTTGTCCGGTAACAATGATGAAAAGCTGGAATTTTATCTGCGAAAAATAATCGCCCATCCACATTGTCCACCAATCGGGCTCTTCGAGCTTGCTGGAAAATACAAGCCGTCCTTTTATCAATTTTGGTAAAGCCGTGTCCAAATCAGATGTAGGATAAAGCCTGAACCTTATCTGGACAGATTTGGATTGCAAAGCCGTATCGGTATTATAAATTATCAATGGCACATCCGTTTCACCGGTATTGGCTGCAAGCGTGTACACGCTGTCAAGCGGCTTATAATGTTTGTTTGCAACAGCCGTAGTAGAATCGGGATTCGGGTCTATTTTGATAATAAATTTTCTATCTCTGTTCTCTCTCAACCCGGAAAGTTTTACGGGAAGATAAATAGTATCTGCCTCGCGCGAAGGCTCAAAGGCAAAAGTATATAGCAGGCTGTCGCGCTGTGCATCGGTAAAATCGAAGTACACATTATCGGGACTGTTGTACAATTCTAATTCATCGCGCTTACAGGATGTAAAGTATGCCGCGGATATTGTTATTAAAAGAGAATAAATCAAAAATCGCTTCATCTGTTTATTTTTATTTTTTATCTGTCAGATGGAATTGGCTTCGCCGAACTCCGTTTCGTCAAACAATCATCACTTTAAGTATGAAAAGTTCTCATGACTCATTTCATGTATTTTATTTTTTACCGGTTTCCAAATTCCACTTCATCGTTTGGCAAAGGCAATACGAAAATTTTATCGCTTGGCGAAATAAGTGAGCCGCTATGTCCTACAATACTTTGGTTGAGACGCTTGTACATATAAAATATTTGTCCTTCGCCGTAAAATTCCTTGCGCGCTTCTTTAATCAATTCGCCGGTAAACTGCGATTTGGAAGAAACACTCAGAGGAGTTCCAATACCTCTGTTTTCACGCACATCGTCAAAATATTCCAATGCCTGTTGTGGACTGCTGTCGTAAGAGCATTCTGCCGCGATATAGTACATTTCGCTGAGGCGCAACGCGGGAATTGTTTGCGGATAAAGGTTAACGCTATTATCGTCGCTTGTTCCTTTCGCCTGGTTTCTTGCATATTTTTCAAATATCATATTCTGGTCCAAGCCTGTCTGGAACCACGCTTTAGCTCGATTATCTTCGCCGCCTATGCCATTTGTTTCATAGATATATTGCATATCGTCCTGAGAAGCAAATACACCGCCACCACCCGAGAGGAAACGATTCAGCAGGCTTTGCGATTCCCACGGACAATACCAGCCGAAGAGAATTTCTTTGTACATGATTTTATCTTGCAGGCTTGGGTCGGAGTTAATCAAATCTGCAGATTTTGTCCAGGGAAACTTGTTTGACTGAATAACTTCCAAAGCATTCGCAAGCGCATTGCTTTTATCGCCTTCGTACAAATATGCTCTTGCCAGCTCGCCGCAAACAGCGTAATAATTCAGCCTGTTTCTTCTGTCTTGTAAAAACAATGAAGGGTTTGAATTTTCAGTTGATGAATCACTTCCCGGATAATCAATTACATATGTCCCTTTCACAATAGGATCAACAGGTTTTAATAACATTTTCGCCGAGTCGAGGTCTGTAATTATCGCCTTCATTACATCTTGCGGAGAAGAGGTTTTGGTTACCTTGTTGGAATAAGTAGTTACATAAGGAATACCTTCCGGTGCGCCTGTACTGCTGAACGATGAGCCGAACATTCTGAAAACATCAAAATGCAGATAAGCGCGCAACGCCAGCGCTTCGCCTTTTATCATAGCATATTCATCGGGATTGGAAAAAACACTTTTCTTTTGGTCGATGTTCTCAAGAATAAGGTTCGCATTCACAATGGCATTGTACAATCCATTCCATGTATTGTCTTTACGGCTGATAAAGTTGGCATCGGTATAATTGAACTTTTGCGTTTGCAGATAGCCATAGGCATCGTTCTGAGTTGATATGGTAAAGTCCTGCGCCAATACGTCCAGGAAACCTGTTGAGAGTTCATTACCATACAAATCGTCTTGTGAACAACGAGTGTATACGCCGTTCAATGCTTCTTCAAAACCTTCCTGCGTTTTGTAGAGGTCGTCGGACGAGACTTGCGATTGCGGCGTTATATTCAGCCATTTGTTGCAGGAGCTGAGCGCTAACAAACCGGTTAATATGATTAAGTATTTTTTCATTGTAAAAAATTATTTGAATCTCTCTGATAATGTTTATTAAAAATTAGCCGTCAAAGAAAAAGTGAAACTATGCGCATACGGATAATCGATACCCCGCTCCATACGGATCGAAGACAGGCGAAACACATCGTTGGTTGTAAAAGCAAACCGCAGGCTTTCCATTCCCAGCTTTGAATAAAACGATTTTTTTACATCGTAAGAAAGATACAGCGATGATAATTGCAGCACCGCATCGCTCTGCACAAAGCGTGACGATACCTGCGTTTGCCCGAGGTCAGAAATGCTTTTATAAAAAGTATGATCACCGGGTTGTTTCCATTTATCGTCCAGCGCACGTATGTCTTCATTGTAACGCGGGTCGGCATTTTCGACCCTGTCAACCAAAGTTTGATTGTACATTTTGCCTCCCCAGCGCGTATAAAAATTGAATGTCATATTGAATTGCTTATAACGAATGCTGGAGCCGAAATAACCTTCTACTTTCGGGTCGGCATTGCCTACGGGCACGATATCATTTGCACTCCAGTCGTAAGTAAGCGTTCCGTCTTTTTTTACATAAATTTCCCTGCCGTTTTCCGGGTCGATACCCAACGACTTAACAGCATAAATTGTATTGAGCGATTGTCCTTCCTGATAGTGCAATAAAGGCGCTCCCACATTTTCCGGGTCTGACTGTGCATCGTCCGCACGATTGTTATAAGCCTTGAGCGCATCGGATATTTTTACAATCACGTTTTTGTTGTGTACAAGATTTGCCGTGAGGTTCAGGTTAAAATTTTTGTTGCTGATGACGCCGTACTGGAAATTCAGTTCCCAGCCTGTGTTGCGCATATTTCCGATATTATCTTTATACGAAGTGAAGCCTGTTGATGGCGGCAGCGTTACGTCTGCAATTAATCCTTTTGTGTATTTGTAATAATATCTCGGCATAATCAAAAGCCTATCATGCATAAATCCTATTTCCATTCCCAAGTCATTATCGCGGGTTTGTTGCCATTCGAGATTGTTATTGCCGTAATTGTTTACGATGGCGCCGGCACCGGTTGCATACCAGTTGCTGGTATAGTAGCTATAAGTCGTTTGTGCCATATAAGGAGAAAAGGAAACCGAACCGGTAAGACCTGTACTTGCACGTATTTTAAGACGGCTGAAAACAGAGCCTTTCATAAACGGCTCGTTATGAATATTCCAGCCGATACCTACAGCATTAAATGGAGCAACTCTTTTGTTTGAACCAAAGTCAGACGAACCATCTTCGCGGAAAGTAAAATCCAGCAGATATATATCGTCATAAGAATAGTTCAGCGAAGTAAATGCGCCCGCAAGCCGTTGCTGCGACACATAACCATAAGGTGTCGAGCCCGGCGCATAGCTATTTGCAAAACCGATGTTGGAAAATTTATCGTTGGTAAAGCCGACCGCCGAAAATGCTTTGTAATCTCCCTTATCGGTATGAATGTTAGAGCCTGCAACCAGATTGATAAAATGATGTCCAAGCCTTTTGTTGTAATTCAGCGTAAGGCTACCATCCACAACAGTTTCAACATTATCGCTGTAATCGTAACTGCCGCGCTGATTTAGTTGGTCAGTACCATAAAAATAAAAAGCATTGGCAAACGGCGATTGAAAATTATCACTCGTGCTTCTTGTCTGGTTTATACTGATGAGACCTCTCAAGCGCAGCCCGCGAGTAATAGTCCAGTCTGCCGAAAGCGCATCAATCAATTGCAGATAATCCGATTTGTTGAAGCTGCCGAGCGTGGCATTATACAAAGGGTTCAACACCGGAGTTGTAACAATTCCGCCGCCTGTTCCGGAACGGTCTGTCCAGCTATCAACCACCTGAACGATTTTTCCTGCGGAATCTGTCATTGGATAATATGGATTCATTTTTACATAGTCGGAAAAATCTCCATACGGCGATTCTTTGCTTTTCATTTGGGTAATGCTTACCGTATTTTTGAAAAGAAATTTATTGCCGATATTGTACGAAAGGTCAAGATCGGTGCTGTACCTGTCTCGCGTGGAACCTTTCATTACGCCGGGATCTGTCTGATAACGTGCTGCCAGTCCATATCTGAATGTTGATGAACCGCCTTCAATGTATAGCGAATGCTTTTGTCCGTAGGTAGTGCGTACAGGTTGTACAAGCCAGTCGGTATTAACGCCGCTAAGCACAAGATTTAATTTGTGATAATAAATATCGTCTAACTGGTCTTGCGACAATGCCGGATTATTATCGGTGCTGTACAAGCCTGCGAGCTTTTCGTATTGCAGTTTTTGTGTCGCGTCCAACTCATGATATGCCGATATATCCGGTGTAGTTACATTTAGCTCATAGTTATATGAAACCTGCAACTTTCCTTCTTTAGGCGGATTGGTAACAATGACCACAACGCCGTTAGCAGCACGCGAACCATATACAGCCGTAGCTGCAGCATCTTTCAGTAAGGTTACGGATTTGACACGGTTAATATCAAGGTCAAATATTTTTTGTACATCTACTTCATAACCATCCAGAATAAATGTAGGCATATTGACTGTTCCCGAAAGCGTATTGCGACTGATGGCATCTGTACTACCGCTTGGCAAAGCCGTAGAGCCGCGAACGTTGATATTGGGAAGCGTATTGGGATTTGAACCTGCAAGATTATTTTCTACAATTTTGAAAGAAGGGTCAAATGTTTGCAAGCTTTGTAAAATGCTTTGAGGATTTACTTTTTTAAGTTCCGCGCCGGAAACCGAAACCGCCGTGCCCGTATAGCTATCTTTATTGATTTCCTGATAACCTGTTGAAACAACTATGTCGCTCATTTCTTTTTCCACCAGTTGCAACGTAACATCCGCATGTCCGGGTATTGCCGCAATAGATTTACGTTGAAAACCAACGTAACTTATAATCAATGAATCTGCCGGTACGTTCGTAATATCAAGTGAAAAATTCTCTTTATTATCCGTGAAAACGCCGCGGGCAACACCTTTTACCTGTACGCTCGCGCCTTGTATGGGAACGCCCGTTTCATCGATGACCGTTCCCTGGACAATCTTTTTCATAGGTTGCTTGACCGTATCGGCAGGAAGCGCCGGAATATTTTTCTTTCTTCTTACGATAATAGTTTTGTCGTCAATAATAGAATAGGTCAATGGCAATGTTTTAAAACAATTGTCCAGCGTTTGCGGTATATTCGCATCTTTAACATTCACATCTACCGCAGGCAGCTTCTCAATCATTTCGCTGTTATACAAAAACTCAAAGCCTGTTTGCCTTCTTATTTCTTTAAACAAATTCGGCAAAGACATTCCTTTCTCTTTGATAGAAACCGTTTGTCCGCACAAGCGAAAACTTAACATTACGATGATTAAAAATAGCGTTCCAACCTTCATTGTGTTTTTTAATTTTAGTTTGGATTGTTTTGTTTTAGATTCCGAACTCATTGTCTTTTCTTTGGAAAAGGCAATAAGATTTCAGACCGACTTTTTGAGAAGTCTGTCCATTTTTTATATCAATAAATTTTTGCGCTTAACTCTTACATATCACTTCGGGCAAAAAAAAATTTTCTCATGTACTTTTTAATAAGCATATATTTTTCTGCCGTTTACTTTAAAATTCACTACGCCCGTTACCGACAATAAATGTAAAATATCTGCAACATCGGCGCGTCTTGAAATAACACCGTTAAACCGAAGTTGTCGCTTGTCTGCCGCACAATCCACGTCCACATCGTACCAACGCGCAACCTGTTTCAGAATATTGTCCAGCTTGTCATCATCAAACTGAAACATACCGTTTCTCCAAGCCATTGCTTTATCCAAATCAGCCTCCGATACTTTCGGTTGTGCATTGCTTTCCTGCATTTGTGCTTGTTGTCCCGGAACTATTTTTACGGCATTGTATTCATCATTTCCATAAACTTCAACGCTACCTTCAAACAAAGTTGCTTTATAATTTTGCTCATCGGGATAAGCATTTACATCGAAGTGCGTTCCTAAAACTTTTACCGACATACGGTCTGTCTGCACCACAAAAGGCACCCTCTTTCCTGTCTTACCCAATTGATGTGCCACTTCAAAATATACTTCTCCGGTAATGGAAACGAGCCTTGCAGAATCGTTAAACGCTGTCGGGTATTTTATGGATGACGCGGCATTCAGCCATGCCTTTGTTCCATCGGGTAATACAATCTGAAATTCCCTGCCGCGCGGCGTACTCATTGTATTGTATTGCACAGCATTGCCTACAACAGCATTCGCATTTGTGTATGTTACAATATTTCCCTGCTTCACAATTTTGCTGCTGCCCTGTACGCCTATTTGCCCGTTATTAGAACTGTCCAAAACCACCTGAGTTCCATCTGCCAGCGTTAATATTGCACCGTTACGCCCCGGCTGTATCATATTTTGTACAATCGTTCCCGTTTGTTTCGGCGAAGAAATATTACTGCGGCTCCACCACCAAAAACCGCTGCCCAATAACACAATAATAATTGCCGCAGCTGCAACATTCTTATAACGAAATAAAAAAGGCATACGTACCGTTTCCGTTTTCAATGAACTGTTCAGTGTCGCATCCATGCGCGCTTTCAGCCTTTCGTAAATATTGTTCTCTTCATCTTCAAACTGAGCGGGAACAATTATATTTTCATCGTTAAAAGATTGGTACCACTCCGTCAATTGCCTCGCTTCGTCTTCGTTGGCAACACCAGTTAAGTATTTTTCTAATAACTCTTTTAGCAATGAATTTTCCATTAATTACAAGGCGTTCTTTAATAAAGTGAAGAAAAAAGGCGCTAACCCTTAGTCTGTTTTGGATTTTTTTCTGAAAAATTAAAAAAATAAGGAAAAGAAAGAAGATAATGAACTTTTTAACGCAGAACGCAATTGCCTGATGGCACGCGTAATGTGCGCTTCAACAGTTTTGGATGATAATTGAAGTTCTTCAGCAATTTCGCGGTTACTCATGCCCAACTCTCTGCTGTATTGGAAAACGAGTTTGCATTTATCGGGCAGTCGGTCAATTTCTTTCCGAACAGCTTCTTCTATAAGTTGATACTTCAGACTTTCGTCGATGGTGGTAAAAGTATTGCCATTTATATGGAGCGCTTTCGTTAGTTCATCTTCTTTCAGTTGTTTTCTCATTGCATGAAAAATACTATACCGAACAGCAGATGACAGATAATGATTCAGGGATTTTATTTCCAGTTTTTCCCTCCGCGTCCACAATGTACTCAACACATCCTGCACTACATCTTCCGCACCATGTTTGGATTGCAGGCGGTTGTACGCCATTGCATAAAGCTTTTTCCAATACCTCTCGAAAATTTCTCTGAATGCAGATTCGTCGCTCTCACATACTAAGTGAAGCAACTCTTCATCTGAATAAGAATGATAATTATGCACAATTTTAAATAAATGATGAACCGGAACGAAATTAATGAAAAAATAAATTATAAAAATTAGTTAAGATAAATAAAATAATTATACCATTCTCTTTCACATGAAATGCCCATAAGTATTTTACATACCCAAAGCGATAATTATTTCAAGGCATTCCATCTGACAATTAAAAAACAATAAAAATAAACAGATGAAAAAAGCCCTCAGACAAAATGTGCTGAAGGCTTTCAATATTATTCTTTAAAATATTTTTAATGATAATAAGGAGCAATCATAAAATAAATAATTGGTCCCGTAACCGAAATATATAACCACGATGGAAATGTATAGCGCGCTATTTTTTTATGCTTTGCCCATTCGCCTGTCAATCCGCGATAAGCAGTAAACAATATAAACGGCAACATAATTGTTACCAACGCAATGTGTGAAATGAGAATAAAATAATACACGTAACGAATTGCACCTGTGCCGCCATAAACCGTATCGCCGGCAAACAAATGATGACAGATATACGACAATAAGAATAATACGGATAGAATAATTGCCGCAAACATAAAATTGCGGTGCAGCTCAAATTTCTTTCGCTTCACAGCCCACAATGCTGCGAGTAAGCAGATAGTAACAAGCGTATTAATCACGGCATTTGCCAGCGCAAAATACCGCACATCAAACAACGTAAAAGTCGGATGGATAATGTGCCTGTCCAAAACCACAACTGCACCAAAAATAACCGCAGATACAATTCCAATCAACCATTTTGCTTTCTTATCATTCTTCTGAATAGCAGCCTGTAACATAAAGTTTATTTATTGTTGATATTTTTTTTCTTTTTAAAAATAATACGCGCCAGCAATAGAACAATCACAATGGTAATCGCAAAACAAATACCCATCTCCACCGGATCGAAAGGTAGTGCTGCCGGATGTTCACGGTCTTTTTCCACCATCAATACACCAATGTCATGCGCAAGTTTCGGCAAAGCCTCTGCTGTATCCAAGCCATCGTAGTAGCCGCGAATGTGATGGTCTCTGTCCAGCAATACAAACCTTCCCGTATGCGGAAAATCGGGGCTAATGGGAATGGTATCGTCATACTTATCTACCTTTAACTGCTCATAAATAAAGTTGTAAATCGAATCCTTATTGCCCGTCAGAAACCACCAGTTATCGTTGTTCACACCATATCTGTCGGCATATTTTTTCAGTCGTGCAACGCTGTCACGCTCAGGATCGATACTAAAAGAAATAAACTGTACACGGTTAGCGCCATCTGCATCATTTTGTACAGACTGGGAGTGACTGCCTTTTTCAAATGACTTTTGGAGCATCCGCATATTGTGCGTAAGCGTGGGACAAATAGAACCGCAGCTTGTAAAAAAGAAATCCATTACAATGGCTTTATTCTTTATATCATACAATTGCACGGTATCGCCAAGCTGATTAACCAAACGGATATTCTCCACGGTATGCCAAACAGTATCGTCGTATATTTTGCCATTATCGGTTTTGGTAACGACCGAATCATAAATATAATTGCGCGGCACATCTACTGCGTTCTCGCCGGCATACTTCAATAACAGATAACCAACAAGGGGAATAAATAAGGCTACTGCAATTGCAGCTAATGCTTTTTTGTTCATTACAATTCCGATAAAGATAAGAAAGCAAAAGTCAAAAGCATTTCGATTTTTTGCTTAGAATTGATTTCGTGGCAAAAGTCCTACATAATTTTGATAAAACAATTTTGAAAAAGGATTTTAAGATTTTGTATTTATACTTCGGCAGCTATTATATCCGCCACACGCTGCGCTTCTTCAATATGCGGATAATGAGACGAATGCTCCAGCCTGTATATTACATGACGGGGAAACTTTTCTTTTATAAAATCCATTTCTTCCGGTATGATTACAATCTTGTCACGCGCACCATATACAATAATTGTTTTTGTCGAGGTAGGAATGATATGTATATCGGTCATAGATTTTCTTACGGCGAAAAAATTTTCGATATCAAATCCATATTCGGGTGCTATAAAGTTGGCAAGATATTTTGCCTGTGCTTCTGTGTTTGTCCAGTAATAATTTAAAAATCCCGGATTTGCCAATGCCAGCTCCCAGCCTTTTATTGCATTATCATCGAATGAGCCGGATAAACGTTCAATTACTTGCTGCATTTTTTCAAAATTACTATCATCATTATTTCCCTTGTAATCTTGCGCAATAAAAGTGAAAATATTATGGTCGGCTTTGTATATATCAAAACAAGGGGCAGACAAAATTATTGAAGCGACTTTATCACTATGATTTTGTTGAAGCCATGCAACCACTTGGGCGCCCCAGCTGCTTCCGAATAAATGCAGCGGCGTTCCGTCATAGTGCTGTAACAGAAAGTCTTCTGCGCTATGCAGCAATTGCTCAAAATGCGTGCGTGTGTTCAACTCTTTTAAAGTGCCTCTCAATAGCGAAGGCTCATCCCAAACCTGCAAATCCAAATTCGCGGTTTTGTACATAGACGCCAGCAGGTTGCGTTCCGGATTGCCGTTAAGCCCGGGACCGCCGTGATAAAAAAGTATCTTTTGCATAACTGTCTAAATTATTCTGTTTTGTGTACTGTAGGCTATCAATGCAGCAGTATTTTTAGTATTGGATTTTTCCATCATTTTTTTCCGGTAGGTAATAACGGTTGTATCTGCAACGCGCATTTTATCTGCAATTTGCTTGGTAGAAAGCCCGTCTGCCATGTACAGCAATACTTCTTTTTCTCTTTTTGAAAACAATTTGTCTTCTTCGTTGGGGAAGAAATAATTGGTTTCCATCATTAAATTGGCAGGGCTGTTTCTATTCATTTTCTCAATCGTGTGTACCATGCGGGTATCTGTTTTCACAGCCGTAAGGTTAAGGCAAATGCCCAAAGAATATAATGGAAGTCCCGTTTCCGGCGAAGTAATATAACTACCTCTTTGCCATATTTGCTGATGCTTTCCTTTTGCATCGCTAATGCGAAATGTGTAAGAAAACAAATAGTTCTCGTGCTCGCTTTGTGGTATGGACCGGAGAAATTCACAGTTGCGGGAAAAGATTTTTTCGTTATAAATTTTAAAATCGTCTTTCTGGTAAACATACAAAAGCATCTCCAGCCCGGAATCCAAAAAATCGCGCGGATGATAGCCCGCTATCTGGCGAACGGCATCGGAGTATAAAATATATTCCCGCTTTCTGTAATCTATGATAAAAAGTAATGGGAGCGCCCCAAATCCCGTATTGGCAAAACCTTGCAGCTTGGCAAACAACTCCAGAACATCATGTTCATCAGATTGCTCTTTGTCGTAATAAATCTCCCGCAGATATCCTTCGTATGAGTATGAGAACTTTTTATAAGCAGGCATAACCGGTCGTTTACACTCCAAATTTAGAAAATACTTTCAAAAATACCAACGATTTTATCCTCATAAATGAGGATTGATTGAGGATAACAGTCATTTTACATTTGCAGTATTATCTATTATTATCAGCGGAAAGATATGTACAGGCACTCTAAGAACGAAAAAAATATTGGCATAAATGTCTGTAAAACAATTGATTGTTGCTGCCCAGGCAATGTATGCGCCCGCATGTATATTGTGGAATTTGCCAATGCTAAAAGCGGCAACCATGATTGCAAAAAATACGTGTTTTTACGGTATTCAGGGAGGGGGTTTTTACTCCCCCTGCCCCCGTAAAAATACGGGGGTAAAATACCGTATTTCTACGCTTGACTTTGCCATACCGGTCATAGTAGCTTTGCATAGTAGATGCAGCATACAAGATTAGCATTGAAAAACAGAACCGGCAGCATAGTCCCGGGACTACTCACAAAATACCCACTTGATGGTATTGCTGTTGAGTAAAATGAAAATAATTTTGATAACGATTGAGAAAATGCACGATGCGCTTGCCTTTGGCAAACGACCGGCTGATACAAAACACGATGATGCTCATTGAAAAAACTGTGACGAAAAAAATATGAAACAGACCAAAAACAATAAAACAATTAATTCATTATTCAACAACCTCGTAAGCCGAAAAGAGGATATAGAGTAGGCGAAATAAAAAATTATCAATTATGTCAGACATTTTAGGAACAATCATAGCGTCTATTTTGAGCTATGACCAGCTTACCCAAGAAATCAGAGAAGCTGCGGTATTTAGTGCGCCACATTCTTCTTATGCACCATGCGATGGTCGCTCTATTCAAAATTCCTGCTTAAATCGAAATACAGGGCAAATAAATGCACCTGATTTACGAGGCAAGTTCTTACGGGGGTTAAATACGATTTATAGTGTAGGGCAACCTTTACCATTTGATCCGAATACGCACGGCGACCCAGACGGAGCTAACAGAACAGCCAATGATTATCAGCCAGATACGATAGGTCAGCACGCTCATAATGTTATTGGACATTTTTTAGAAGCGAGTGGTGGTAGTGGATTTAATGGCTATGGATTTGAATCAAATTCTCGGCAGGGAAACAAAACCTATACTACAGATAATAGTGGAAATGGGATTAACTCAGAAACACGCCCGAGAAATGTAGCCGTTTATTATTACATTAAAATCAATTAAAAAATCGAAAGTCATAGTCGCTATGGTGGCTATGACTTAATCTCAAAAACATTTTTTAACACACTAAAATTTTAAATATCAATGAAAAAATCAATTACCATTTTATGTACTCTGTTATTCCTTACGGGAATACAAGTCAGTTTTGGACAAACACACCTTGCCCGAAAAGCTTTAGCTGCACCAACTCAAAATATGGCTGATAATTCTACAAAAATAAAGTATTGTTTTATAGTTATGAGTACTAATAATTTTAAAGTAGTATATGTAAGCAATGTATTAGACATGTATGATTTTGGAACAAGAGATGCTTTACGCAGTGCTGCAATTAAAACACTAGCTGATAAAGGTATAAATGCAACAAACTATAGTATTGACATTGATACTACTAACACAAAGAGAATATCCAATCCTGAACTGGAATTTGAAAACAAGGAAGATGCAGTAGGATTTCGTTCGTTTTTGATTGGAGGGTGGGCAGACCCAGCGTTTGACCGTTCTGTAACCGAATTTACCATTAACGCTTCTAAGACCGCAAAAACAAAAATGTTTTACGGTGGCAGTGCTTATGTAAAAGTAAAAAACAGCAAAGGCAATGAATATTATCGTGTGGCGACAGAAGATTGCAACCACAGTAATATAGGAGAAGCTCAAAGTTACTTACGCACAAAAATAAAAACGCTTGGCGTTACATTAGAAACATCCATTCATTATAGCATAGATTCCGCAGGTGTGTACAGTATAGGAAATCACACATACAGCGGTACTGCATCTGCCAAAGTACAAAACTTTAAAACAGGCGATATAAGAACTGTAACGGCTTCTACTTCGGGCAATAACCATGACAGAGGACAAGCCAAAACAGACCTGACTTTAAAAATACAAGACCAATTAAATCATCAGGACGGAAATAATGAACAACTTATAACGCCGATTACTTATCACATTCAATAAAAGACCTCGTAAGCCGAAAAGAGGATTATAGAGTAGGCAAAATAAAAACCTAAAATTATGTTAGTAAGAAATGAAGCCTTGCAATTGGTAGATACTTCTGCTTTTGCAAATGAAATACTCGCCGAAGGCTTGGGCGATGGTGCTGTTACCGAGCAAGATGCTCAGGAAGCATTGGCTAATTTATATCTTTCAGCGACGAAACAAATGAGTGAAAGATTCTGGAGCAACAATACTCACGCAAACATGATTGCTCTAAGTATTAGTGGTATAAATAAAATAAATCTTTGGGATGAGTTAAAAAAGATTTTCTGTTCAATTATTCAGGGCGATAGTATTGCCGGAAAAATTATTGATTTTGTTTTAGAAGCAATAGCTCATATTATTCCTCTCGGGGTCTTTGTGAAGAGTCTTGTAAAAGTAATTATCAAATTCTTTTTGCAACAAGGAATAGGAAAGCTATGTCCGGCGCAACATAAGATATGAAGATGCAGCACATCGCATGTTACTTATGTGGTGTGCTGTAAAATAAATAAAGCTGAACAATTTAATTGGGCTGGAATAAATATTTCATTCTCCGCACAGTCTCCCGCAGGGGACTTTGCGGAACGATAAACCAATCACGCTGTTCGGAATATTAGCGAAGCTCATGCTATGTTCAAATTGGGAGAACATTATGAAAATTATCCCTTGCGCAAATATTCCAAAGCAAAATACTGGTATCAAAAGGCTGCACAAGCAGCGGGCAACAATTAAATGTAAGAGTAAAAAATTATAAACCTCGTAAGCCGAAAAGAGGAATAAAGAGTAGGCAAATTAAAATAAAAATCTGTAATAAAGCGGGCTTACAACCCAAAGTCGAACAAATGCGGAACAACGACACCAAAAAATAAAGTACGCAACAGAGTTGCCGAAAACTGAACAGAGTAGGCAAAAATTAAAAAATTAAAACAATGAAAGTATATGTTTCTTTTGCCGTGATTTTATTTTGTTTACCATTAAACAAAATAACTGCATTGAATGACAATGCTACAATACCAAAAAGTTTTGTTATATCTAAATTCAATAAAAAAGAAAGTATAGCACTTTTTAATAGGAACATTCAAATGCCTCATAAATCTTTTGCTTTTCAGGAAATAAGAAAAGGAGACTGTACAATTTTTTCAGGAGCAACGTTTACCCTATATGCTAATGGAGCAATTAATTGGAGGTGCAACATTAAAAGTAGCGATTCTGGCGACGAATGGGATGGCTACATAATATGTTATAATGCAAACAATGTAGAATTGTGGAGAGAACATTTTCACTTTGATATTCATGATGGAAATGTAATCAAACGTTGGGATGAAACAAGAAAGCCTGATACTAAGAAAGCACATAGTTTTAATGAAGCAAATAGAATAGTTTTTACTTGTAACTGTTAAAAGGATAAATGATTCCATCAACGCTGTTCATGATGTTAGCGCAGCGCATCCCGGAACAGCAGATAAAACAAGATTTACAAAATCCTGCAGTATTTCAAGTTTTAAGAAAGCACAAAGAACACCATTTATCATGTCAATACAATTTTCTCCTTCTCAAATAATAAAAATGAATAATTAAAAAAACAATTAACCATTTAAAAATTTCAAGCTATGCCAATTACCAATCTCAACAACCTGCACCTCACAGCAGAGCAATTAACGGCTGCACAGGATGCGCTTACGCAACTCGAAACAACACTCGCCGTAATCAATATAAACCTTACGGCAGATGACCGCCGCAAGTACGGCAGCATCAACGAGCAGAACAAATTGTTTGTAAACAAGGTAAACGATTACAACACGAGCCAGCCCGCACTTTCCTCTCCCGAAGTGGACTGGACGGAGTTTACGGCAGATTTCGCAAGCCGCCAAAGTTATGAAGCGCTCATAGCAAGGCTCGACAGCCTGCACACACGCCTCGATAATGCCAAAACGCTGCATGACTACGACAACTATCAGGCAGCGTTGACCGATTATGCTTATACTTCGTACAAAGCCGGTACATCTGCGCCCGGTTTTGAAACCAAGTACGACGATTTGAAACAGTTCTTTGCAAAATCCGCAAGCCCTGTTACACCGCCTGCGGATGGTGCGGGTCAGTAATTTTCCCCCTTATGAGGGATTTAAGGGGAGGCTTGAGGTTCGGAACGTATATTTTGGCGTTCCGAACCTATCCGACGGGGTCTTGAAATGGTCTGAACCTGTAATACACTTATCGCGAGGGGTTGCGAACGTGTTCGGTAGGGTTATGCAGCCTATATTTTGGGGTTGCGAACGGCAAATTTTGGGTCTTGAACCGCAAGGGTGGTGTTCGCAATGTATCGAGATGTGTTCAGAACCGCGACGGAGCATTGCGGAACGTGGAAAGAGGTTGTCTGAACGGGGATTTTGGGATTTAAAGATTTGCAGGATTAAAATAAAAACCTCGTAAGCCGAAAAGAGGATTATAGAGTAGGCGAAAAAAAATGACTGTTATGAAAAAATATTTGTTTATCTGTATCTTTCTCACTGTGTTGAGCATTGTAAACGCACAAAATATTTATCAACTACACAGTAACTTCTCCAAATGTAAATTTGGCGTTCTACATGAAGTAATTAATGGAAAAATAGATTCCACACCTCGCCATATAGCCCATAACCTAAAGGGGTTCGTTTCTAAACGTTTAGGAGATACCTTACTTATTAATTTCTGGGACATAAATAAAAACTATGATAGTTTTAAACAAAATAAAGATATTATCAATTCTTGCGATAACGATTCTTCTTTTGCCTACATTATACAAAAAAGTGATTGGGTTAATGGCATTTCTTTTACAATTCCATTTTCAAGTTGGGCATTTACCCCTTTAAATATACCTTTTAGGTATAGACTAGAAAAAAATTCCGATTTAGAAGCACAGTTTCTAAATACTGGTGTCAATTTTCTTAAAATTTGGGGTAAGGCTAAATATTTTAAAAAGACACAAATCAATCCTCGAGAGCATTATTGGGGGACAGGTGTATTTCTCGCATTTTCCCAGCAAGCATTAGATAGTGCCAATACCAATGGAAAAGTAATGACAAAAGATAATATTGCTGCTATAAGCTATGGTATAAATGGAATATATTCTATTAATCATTTAGGATTTACATTGGCATTAGGCTTCGATAACGCCATAGGCGCTAATGCAAAATATTGGACAGAAAACAATGGAAAACATGGATTAAAACCTTGGATTGGTTTCGGTGTGGCTTTAGGATTAACTGCCCTATCCTTTAACTCAAGCAACAGCAATAAGTAGTGGCAATATTCCTTATTTTCAACAGTGCTGAGTGCCTTCGCATTTAATATGAATAAAGTAAACGACACTAAAAATATACAATAATATGCTTCATAATGCCCACACACAACAATTTATCGATTTCTGCAAGCAATTTGCAACAAAGTATATTCGCCCAAATGTACTCGCTTGGGACAAAGCAGGCGCTTTCCCAAAATGGTTATACGAAGAATTAGGCAAAGCAGGTTTCTTAGGTATGCAGATTCCCGAAGAATACGGCGGAACCGCGTTGGACTACCATACTTATACGCAAGCCATCATTGAAATATCTAAAGTCTGTGGTTCTGTAGGATTATTTATTGCTGCGCACAATTCTTTAGTCAGCAGGCATATTGTACAGTTCGGGAGCGATATGCAAAAAGCAAAATATCTTCCGCAACTTGCTTCGGGCGAATACTTGGGCGCATGGGCATTAACCGAACCAAGTGCCGGCAGCGATGCTGTAAGCTTGCAATGTAACGCGGTTTTTGACGGTAACAGCTGGGTGTTGAACGGTAGTAAAATATTTATTACACAAGGCGCATCGGCACAGGTAGTGGTGGTGCTTGCAAAAACAGGAAACGAGAAAAATAATATAACCGCGTTTCTTGTGGAGAAAGGAACAAAAGGGTTCAGCGCAGGCAAGCCGCTTGACAAATTAGGTATGAAAGCCTGCGAAACCGTACAACTGTTTTTCGACAACTGCATTGTTCCCGATAGTAACAGAGTGGGAAACGCCGGCGAGGGTTTTAGACAAGCCATGCAAATCTTAGACGGCGGACGTATTTCTATTACAGCCTTATCGCTCGGCATTGCAAAAGGCGCATATCAAATTGCATTGCAGTATGCAAAACAAAGAGAACAGTTTGGAAAAAAGATTATTGACTTCCAGGCAACAGGTTTTAAGCTCTCTCAAACAGCAACAGAATTATATGCAGCCGAATTAATGCTGAAAGATGCTTGTGCTAAAAAAGATGCAGGATTAAGTACAACAAAAGAAAGTGCCATGTGTAAATTTTTTGCTTCTGAACTGGCTGTAAAAACGGCTAATGATGCTGTGCAAATTCTGGGCGGCTATGGCTATACAACAGACTATTTGATAGAAAAATATTACCGCGATGCTAAGCTTTGCACCATTGGCGAAGGCACAAGCGAAATTCAACAATTAATCATTCTAAAAGAAATATGGAAATGACAAAACCAAAAATCGGCGACATTTTTAAGCACGACTTCATCTTTACCCATGAACAAGTATTGGCTTATGCCAATATTTCCGGAGATACAAATCCTATACACGTGTCCGAGCAATATGCAGAACAAACGAATTTTAAACGCTGTATCGTTCACGGATATTTCAGCATTAGTATTTTTTCAAAAGTATATGGCACATTGCTTTATCCCGAAGAACATATTTTAATAAGCCAAACAGCGAGGTATATAAAACCTGTTTTTACAGGAATAGAATACACGGCAATTTTTACCACCAAAGAATTTTTTCCTGACAAAAACAGAGTTTGTTATATCAATGAAATTATCGAAAAGCAAACAGGCGAAATTAAAGTAACCGGCGAAGCGTTTTTAATGAACAAAAAATATTACAAGTAGTATGACACAAGTTGAAACAAACAATTGGATAATTCGCTCAGCCACAAGTAGCGATGTGGATGATATTGCAATAATATGGCAACAAGGTGTTTTAGAGCAAGGTTCAGTTGTAGATGAAAATCACTTACAAATAGATAGCTTGAAGAAAGAATTTCTTCATCAAATTCAACAGCAAACACAAGACTTTAAATTCTGGATATGCCTTTCTCTTGATAACAAAATTGTAGGTTGGCAATCAATATTACCATTTCATGTTTCGCCCAATCCAATAGTGAAATCAAGCTTTGGACAATCAAGTACCTATGTAAGGAAAGAGTTTCAAGGAAAAGGAATTGGGAAATTGCTTTTGCGCCACGCTTTAAATTATTGCAAAAATCACAGCGATATAAAATATGTTTTTGGCATTGTACTTACTGAAAATAAAAAAAGTTTGAAAATGTGTGACGAAATCGGTTTCTATAATATGGGGACACTTCCAAAAAATAACAATCTTCATTTCCCTGATTGGGATTTTTTAGTTTATGAAACTAATAAACAAAACCATTAAATGATAACAGCACAAAACATAAAAATACGATTAGCTGAAGACGAAGATTTTGAACAAATATTTTCCATTTGGCTTGAAGGTATCTATAATTCATTTGAAGACGATAATATTGATTTAGATACCGTAAAGAAAAAATTCTCATCAAACTTTTTTCAACGAGAAGGTATATTTAATTTTTGGGTGGCTGTTGATGAAGAAGACAAAGTTTTAGGCTGGCAATCTTTAATAAAGTGCATTTCTCATCCGGTCAAAGAAAATATTTATGCCGAAAGCAGCACATACATTTCAAAAAATATACGGTCTGATGGTTTGGGCAAATTGCTTCTTGACTTTGTAATTCAGGAAGCAGAAAAAAGTTCTTTAGAATACATTATAGGATTTGTTTCACTTACAAACGAAGCAGCAAGAAAGATAACATCTCAAACAGGTTGGATTGAAATCGGCATTATTCCGCCGTCGAAAAAAGGGAGCAACAAGTTTCAAAAAATATTTATGATTAGACCCGTATAAAATGTTTTAAATGTCCCAGTTTTATTGCATATACAACAGCCAAACAACTGACAGCCTAAATGTTGCAGCAAGATTAGCTTCATTGGAGAAGGCTTGCCAAAAGTACAACATTCAATTTTGCCTCATGGATGAAGCAATAACAGATTTTTCAAATTTACCTGTGCCTACAGAGCATGACGGACTATATAATTGTACAAGAGGAAGTTTACCGCCGTGGTTCGTGCGGACACGAACCACACATTCCGGCAACGTGAATACACGTACCGGGGCGGAAACAGCATAGGTTTTCCCACTCCGCTGGAGTGGTATATACCTGCCGCCGCGGTTCGTGTCCGCACGAACCGCTTACATTGTTTCGGTACGCGTCTCACGTACCGAGGCTGCGTAAACACAGTAAGTAATTCCTTAAAAATCATAACCAATGTCTCACAAGCAAAAAGGCTTGCTTACCGTAAGCGGAGAATGGAAAAAGCATCTGCGTAAATATTACCGCCGTGGTTCGTGTCCGCACGAACCAGCCATTCCGGCAACGTGAATACACATACCGGAGCGGAAACAGCATAGGTTTTCCCACTCCAACGGAGTGGTATGTTTATAGCAGAAATATTGCGACGAACATACGACCCCTATGGGGTCGAACCTGCATCATCCTCGTTTTTGCTATAAACGTATCATCCCTTCGGGATGACGGGCAGCAAATAACAAAAACATAATTGAGCAATTAAACATTCATTTACCATTTAAAAATTTAAAACTATACCTGCCGCCGCGGTTCGTGTCCGCACGAACCGCTTACATTGTTTCGGTACGCGTCTCACGTACCGAGGCTGCGTAAACACAGATAAGTAATTCCTTAAAAATTATAAATCATGTCTCACAAGCAAAAAGGCCAGCTTGCCGTAAGCAGAGAATGGAAAAAACATCTGCGTAAATATTGGAAAAAACATTACTGGCACAAAGAACGCAGGGCTGGCAAAAATAAGATTGCAAAAGACAAGCGTGGAAATAAATAAGTTTTCCGGTTACTAATAAATATTACATAAAAATAAAAAAGCCGCTTTCTTCTCCGCACAGTCTCCCGCAGGGGACTTTACGCAACGATAAACCAATAGCCGCAAAGTCCCTTGGCAAACACACAAAGCTATACAAGGAGACTATGCGGGGGAAAAGTCTTAACTATTGCAGATAAATCCTCTACGCTGCATATCTGACGTGCTCTGCATGAAAATATTTTTGCACCTGCTTTTTGTCATTTTTGCGCTGATGCATGAACGCTTCCACGTTATCCCGCATCTGATCCTTATTAATAGGGCGTTTCTTCCCTATGATGTTGGTCTTTACCGCCGTGGTTCGTGTCCGCACGAACCACTCACATAGTTTCGGTACGAGAGACACGTACCGAAGCTGCGTAAACACAGTAAGTAATTCCTTAAAAAATCATAATCATGTCGCACAAACAAAAAGGCTTGCTTACCGTAAGCAAAGAATGGAAAAAGCATCTGCGTAAATATTGGAAAAAACATTACTGGCACAAAGAGCGCAGAGCAGGCAAAGAAAAGATTGCAAAAGACAAAGAAAAATAGTAAGAACTTTTAAATAACTTTGCAGTATGTACACAACGGGCGAAATACTAAATATTCTCAAAGCCAAAAAAGCCGAGTTGGAAAAAAAATATCCCATTTCGGAAATGGGCTTGTTCGGCTCTTATGCCCGCGGCGATTATAATGAGCATAGTGATATTGATATACTTGTAGATTTCAACGCCCGCATAGACGGTTTTGATTACATAAGAATAGCCCATGCGCTGGAAGATACTTTCAATACCAAGATAGACCTTGTTTCCCGCCAAGGCGTACAGCCTAAATATTTGCCCTTTGTAGAAAAAAGCCTCATCCATGTCTGAAAGAGCATTATCCTTGCTGTTGGAAGATACGTCAAGCTCTATAAACTACATTATGGAGTTTACCAAAGGAATGCACCTGGACGAATACCAAGCCGACGTAAAAACAAGATATGCCGTAGAACGGAATTTTGAAATCATAGGCGAAGCTGCTTCAAGAGTTCCGCAAGCGTTTAAGTTACAGCATCTTCAAGTAGAATGGCGCATTATAAAAGATTTCCGAAACTTTATTATACACGATTATTTCGGCATCAATCAAAACATTGTTTGGGACACTATCCAATACCGGCTTCCCGACCTTTTGGAGCAAATAACCGTTTTAAAAAATCAACCGTAATAATTGCGGAAAAAATACAGTCATGTCGCACAAGCAAAAGGCTTGCTTACCGTAAGTGGAGAATGGAAAAAGCACCTGTGTTAATATTGGAAAAAACATTACTGGCACAAAGAACGCAGGGCGGGTAAAAATAAGATTGCAAAAGACAAGTGTGGAAATGAATAAGTTTTCCTGTTACCGTACGTGAGAAAATATTGCAGAAAACAAAAAAGCCGCTTCTATCTTGAAAGCGGCTTTTTAAAATCTTATAAAACAATTTAATTTATAAATTATACAACTTTTGCGATTCGGGCGCAGGTTTCACTTCATGCGTATTCTCTTTTTCTTCATGAGCAGGCATCGGTTGCTTGGACAGTTCCACTTTGTATGGGTCTTCTGTTGCACGGAGATTTTTATAAGAACTTCCGTCTTTTAAAAACGCAATAATAAACCATACAAAAAACAACGCCGGCAATGCAATTACCATTATCATGGTTTTTACTTCATGACGCAAGTGCATAAAATAACCAATAATATAGAACGCTTTCCAAAGCATTAGAATAATGATAATGCCTTTTACAAAATCTCTTTTAAAGCTGCCTTCTTCCCAGTTCATCATCGTAAAACCAAGTATCAACTCAATAATCGTCAATACGGTAAGATACAATGTGATTTTCCAAATTTCTTTCCTTACCGCTTTTGAATCAAAAGCGTGTGCATGTGTGTGTCCACCGCTTTCTAATTGTGCTAAATCTGACATATAAAATCGTATTGAAATTTTTTAAACTTAAATCAAATAGAAACAAGTAAATACAAATACCCAAACCAAATCCACAAAGTGCCAATACAAACCCGCTTTCTCAATCATCAGGTAATGACCTCTTTTCTCAAACGTATTGCACAACGTCATTATCAGCATAATGATATTGATAATCACACCAGAAAACACGTGGAAACCGTGAAAACCCGTAATAGTAAAGAAGAAATTGGTAAAGTTGGGCGAAGAAAGTGTTCCGTCCGCATTCGGGAAAGGGTTTCTGCCCCACCAAGCACCTTCATGAAATAAGTGTGTCCATTCCCAAGCCTGGCAGCTTAAGAACGCCAAACCACCAATAATAGTCAATATCAAATATTTGACAACCGCTTTCTTGTTCATTTCCTTTCCCGACTGTACCGCCAGCACCATCGTAACGGAACTGATGATGAGGATAAAAGTCATAATACTTACAAATACCAATGGAGAATTGCCGTCGCCACCTAAAGGGTACTTATTGAAAACCTTATTCGGATCGGGCCATCCCATGGTTGCAAAGCGTGTGGTACCATAAGAAATAAGCAATGCGCCAAAAGTAAAAGAATCGCTCAACAAAAAGAACCACATCATCAACTTGCCGTATTCTACTTTAAACGGGCTGTATCCTCCTGACCAGGGGCTTCTTTTTCCTGTATGTGCTGCTACTGAATCTGCCATAAAAACAATTATAAAAAGTTGATATTTTAATTAATTCAAGCTAAAAAATATAAACAAATAAATCCAAAGTATATCTACAAAATGCCAATAAATAGCTGCTATTTCTACCGGTGTTGCATCATACCTTTTTACCCGTTTGCGAAACGCCCGAAAAAACATTATCAATAAAGCTACCACTCCGCCAATTACGTGCACCGCATGCACAATTGTTATCACACCCAAAAACGAAGCCGATGCATTACTTCCGGTACCGAATATATGAATGCCTCTGTGCTCCAAAGTTATAAAACCATATAACTGCAATAATGCAAACGCAACTCCCAAGGCAGCCGTAAGCGTTATTAGTAATCTGTACCTTTTACGTTCATGTGCCTTAAAAGCCTTTAAAGCCAAGTGCATCGTCAAGCTGCTAATAAGAATAACACATGTCGAAAGCCAAAAAATCTTAGGCAAAGGAAATTCCAGCCAGTTGGCAAAGGAACGCTTTACAATATAAGCGCTTGTCAAACCCGCAAAGAGCATCACAATACTTGCTATACCTATCCACAACAAAAATTTGTGCGGATGCATTCTTCCTCTATTTTCAACTACGCTCACGCTTGTCATTTAAAAATTTTTATTCGCTGCGAATAATAATGCCAATAATACAATCGGCAAATAAATATAACTGCTGAACATCACACGTCTTGCCGATTTCACATCCATATTAATATACAATCTCACACACTGAACCACCATCCCGATATTACACAGCAACAATATTATAAAACTTACTTTTCCTCTTAACGTATTTATGTCATTCAAAGACCCTTTACCAAAATCTGCAAAAGCCAGCATTCCCACCGGAATCATCATTACTGCGTAAACTATCGACTGTAATGCCGTGCTTTTTGTTGGTCCTTTATCCGATGGCAACAGCTTAAAACCAGCCCTGCTGTAATCGCCGTGCGCTACCCATGCAATTGCCCAAAAATGCGGAAATTGCCAAAGAAACTGAATCAGAAATAAAATCAGCCCGCCCGTCCAACTATTGTTCCCACCATCCACAAAACCTGCGACCCAACCAATCAAGCAAGGAAAAGCGCCCGGAAAAGCACCCACCAGAACAGCAACAGAACTCACTTTTTTCAACGGCGTATAAATATACGCATACAAAAAAAGACTGAATGCAGACAGTAATGCAGATTGTAGATTAAAACAATACCACATCATCGCGACACCGGTTGCTCCCGTAACGAATGCAAAAATCATCGCTTGCTGCTGAGATATTTTACCGGAAGCCACAGGGCGTTTTGCAGTGCGTTTCATCAAAGCATCGGTGTCTTTTTCCACCGCCTGATTAATCGCATTTGCCGCACCAGTTACCAGCATGCCTGCTACAAAGAGCTCAACTATTTTTATCGCCAACACTTCCGTATTCGGCGATAAAAGATAACAAATAACACAGGAAAATACAACCGTGAAACTCAATGTGAATTTCGTAAGCGCCATATAATCTTTCCACACAGGCGTTCTTGTTGCTGAAGAATTTTCCTTATCCAAAAAACTATTTTTATTCAACCGCAGTATTCATAACCCTGCGGTTTTCGATTTATCAATTAATGATGCTCCGACTCATCATCCCCTATCGGTGTTGTCTGTGTAATGAAATCTTTACCATCTTTACCATAATCATATGGCCAGCGATATACTTCAGGAATTTCTCCGGGCCAGTTGCCGTGCACCGGTTTAATAGGAGTAGTCCATTCTAACGTATTAGACAACCATGGATTTTGTGTAGTTAATTTTCTTCCTTTGAAAATAGACCAGAAGAAATTTACCACAAATAAGAACTGAGCTGCAAATGTTACAATTACTGCAATACTAATAAATCTGTTTAGCGAAACAAATTGTTTAAAACTTTCCCAATTGCTGTAATCATAGTAGCGGCGCGGCATTCCCGCAAGCCCTTCGTAGTGCATGGGCCAAAAGATAAGATATGCACCAATTAATGTAAGCCAAAAATGTACATAACCCATCGTCGGATTCATGTGTCTGCCGTACATTTTCGGAAACCAATGGTACACTCCGCAGAACATTCCAAAGAACGCAGCCACACCCATTACCAAGTGGAAGTGTGCAATCACAAAATAAGTATCATGCACATGAATATCAATAGCAGAGTTGCCCAAATAAATACCTGTCAAACCACCGGAAATAAACAAACTCACAAAACCAATTGCAAACAACATACCCGGCGTGAAACGGATATTTCCCCTCCACAACGTCGTTAACCAGTTAAATACTTTAATCGCCGATGGTACCGCAATTAACAGCGTAAGCAACACAAATACAGAACCGAGGAACGGATTTAATCCGGTAACGAACATGTGGTGCGCCCATACAAGAAATGCCAGGATGACAATGGCAAACATAGACATTACCATGGCAGAATATCCGAAAATGGGCTTTCGTGCGTTGGTGGACATGACTTCCGAAACCAATCCCATCGCAGGGAGAATTACAATATACACTTCCGGATGTCCTAAGAACCAGAATAAATGCTGGTACAAAATTGCATTGCCTCCTTCATGTGCAAGTGCCGTACCGCCTACATAAATATCAGATAAATAAAAACTTGTTCCAAAATGACGGTCAAACAACAACAAAATGAAACCGGCAAATAAAACAGGGAAAGACAGGACGCCTAAAACGGCTTGCAAAAACACACCCCAAACGCTCAAAGGCATACGTGTCATGCTCATACCTTTGGTACGCATATTCAATACAGTAGAAATATAATTAAGACCTGCCAACAATTGCGATACCACAAACAACACCAGCGATATCCACCACAAATCCATTCCGGTTTTAGACCCGTCCGAAGCAGCGCCCAACGCACTCAATGGCGGATAAGCCGTCCAACCACCGGAAAATGGTCCTGTTTCTACAAATAAAGACGATAACATGATGATGCTCGCAATAAAGAAAAACCAATAGCTCAACATATTCATCAGTGGAGAAGCCATATCGCGCGCACCTATCTGAAGCGGAATCAAAAAATTAGCAAACGTGCCGCTCAATCCGCCTGTCAACACAAAAAATATCATGATAGTACCATGAAGCGTGGTAAGCGAATAATATGCCTCATCAATCAAATGACCGCCTTTAGCCCATTTACCCAAAATAGTTTCCAGCCAAGGGAAAGTACTGTCGGGAAAACCTAATTGTAAACGGAACAACACCGACATAAAGCCTCCTAATATAGCCCAAATCATACCGGTAATCAAAAACTGCTTACCAATAGTTTTATGGTCCTGGCTAAAAATGTATTTGGTAATAAAAGTTTCCTTATGATGATGAACGTCGTGATGCTCTGCTGCGTGAACTGCGGCAACGCCGGCGTGTGATATTGTTTCGCTCATGATTAATGCTTTATATAAATTCTATAATTTTATCTGTTTCTAAAATTGCTACTTTATTGCCACAGTTTTCAAGCTATCCGTCGCCGGTTTTGTTGAATCTGCCGCGGGCTTAATATTGCTTGGATCTTTATCGGGAAATGCAAGATAATATGCCGGCTTTTGTTTTGCCATAACCGCATCAAACTCCGGCTGAGTCAATACAACGACTTCCGCACGCATAGAATAATGTCCGCGCCCACATAACTGGTCGCAAGATAGTTCATATACAAAATTTGGATTGCCTGTACGCTGCTTCATTTCTTCGGTTGTGTATTTTGGTGTAAACCAAAGTGTGGTAGGTGTTCCTGGAACAGCATCCATTTTCAAACGGAATTGAGGTAACCCTACATCGTGAATCACATCCTGCGAATTAATCAAAAATTTCACAGGCTTTCCCTTGACCAAATATACCTTTCCTTCCATTGTAATATCATCAAATGTTGCTGGGTCTGCTTTCTGATTAAGCGCTGCACTATCTTTCCAAATTAAACCTAAGCCATTATTTGCATTAATATCTTTAAAGTATTTTTTACCAAACTCTCCGTCTTTTCCGGGATAGCGGAATATCCACCCGAACTGGTGTCCGGTAACTTCAATTTGCATAGAGTTTTTAGGCGCATCGCCTGTAAAAATAAACCAACTACGCAATCCGTAAGCAATCAAAATCAACAGTACGATTGTAGGTACGGAAGTCCAGATAATTTCCAAGCGTGTATTGTGCGGGAAAAAATATATTTTCTTATTCTCTTTATACTGGTATTTATATGCAAATACAAATAACAATATTTGGGTAATAAAAAACACAACGCCGGTAAGCGCAATCGTAATGTATAAAAGTTTATCTACGTTTTCGCCTTCCACACTTGCAGAACCTTGGGGAAACAATGTTTCGGGATACAATTCATGATTGCACCAAAACACGCCGATTAAGCCCAAAACCAAAAAGGCAATCATCAAACTACCGTTGATTTTGTTGCTCTGCTTATTAAATGTTCCGCTATCGCCTTTCAATGCAGACACATACTCACTTGCCTTAGCAATTTGAAAAATCACTATCACAATTAAAACAATCGCGGCAATGGTTAACAACATAGACATAATGTATAATGCTTAAAATAATTTTCTGAAAATCGTTTGCTCTACTATTCTAAAATTCTAATCGAAACTCTATGTATGATGAATAATACTTTCTTTCAGGAACGGATGATACTTTGGAACCAAAGGACGTTTTGTTAAAGCCCTGCCTACGCAGAAAATCAATATTCCTACAAAGAATGCCAATATTCCAAAGTCAAGCCAACCTAAAGTAATTTTTATAGGAGAAATACTGCCCATAATCATTTGATAAAAATCTAACCAATGACCAAATAGTAACAATACTGCCATAAAAGTTACCAATGTATAATTTCTTTTTGCGGGTCTCGACATCAGTATCAAAATCGGACATACAAAGTTAATGACTAAATTAAGGAAAAATACACCCTTATATTCGCCCTGAACACGATGCTTGAAATAGATAGTTTCTTCAGGAATATTTGCATACCAAATCAACATATATTGTGCAAACCAAATATATGTCCAAAATATTGAGAACGCAAACAGGAACTTACCTAAATCGTGCAAATGCTCTTGGTTAGCTAATTCCAGATAACCTTTATTTTTCAGATAAATAAAGAATAAAGTAATCAATGCCAAACCGCCCACAAAGCTGCTTGCAAATGTGTACCAACTATACATGGTGCTTCCCCAATGAATATTCAGGCTCATTTGCCAAAACCAAGGCGTAACGCAACCTGCCGTCAATCCAAACCATGCAATAAACATCGAAGCTGTTACGGTATTACGCCAGATAAAGCTTTGTCCTTTTTCCAAGCCCATATTTTCAACATCAGCTTCGGCGGAAAGTTTACGCATTCTTGCACCAAGCATAATCCACAAACCGATTGTAGCAATTGTCCATAAGCTAAAGAACCAAGGATTTAAAAAACCATGTATGCGGGAAGAAATCATGTCTTCCTTTACTTTTTCCATATCTGTCCATTGGTAGATATGCAGATTGCTTATAACAATACCAATCAGCAAAACACCCGCAATCGTCCCAAATACCGGAACTGTAGCAGAAATTGCTTCCGGCACTCTTCTCAAAGCTGTTTGCCATCCACCCATTCCAATCGTTAATGCGCAAATGAAAAACATGGCGACGTTGGTAATCAGCAAAAAGAAGATTGCATTATACATAATTGTTCCCCAAAATACCTGACGGTCATACACATCTGCACTCATTCCTTTTGTAAACAAACCAATTAAGAATGCAACAATTCCCACAGCCATCAGCCCATAAGACCAAGTCTTCATTTTTGCCGGAATTTCAAATTGCGTTTTTATAGATGCCATTGTAATGTTGTTTATCTCTGCTATAAAATTTTTAAACTGCTATTCTTTATCTATATTATTGTGCCGCTGCAAGTACTGTTGAATCTGCCACGTCTGCCGGAGAAACAGGTATTTTTTTTGCCTGGTCTTGCATTGCTTTAATATAATGAACCAATTGCCAACGTTGCTTACGGCTCAATTGCGAAGCATAACTTCCCATCATATTCTTTCCGTATTCAATAGAATAAAACATTTGTCCTTCTGGCATCACGGAAACCGTAGGACTTCCTAAAAGATCTGCAGGCTTCGAAGGAAATGGTCCATTGCCATCTTTATATAAAGGTCCGTTACCATCCATTTTCGCACCATGGCAAATGCCACAATTGACCAAGTATAAGCGATGTATTTCTTTTGCTTCAGCAGCAGTAAGCGGAGGTTCCGGATTTTCTATTGCTTTTGCGGCAACATAATTCGTAGTATCGCCTTGTTTGTCTTTTGCCAAAGGAAAAGGCAAATCTTCTCCGCGGGCAATAGTTCCTGCAACCGGCTGATTGTTGTAAAATATTTTTTCTCCGGCTTTTGCAGCATCGGTTGTGAATTGCGCAGAGTCTCTTTCCGCATAAGTTTCATACGCACGGCTGTAAAACATATCGGGCATATACACATGTCCCGGGTCGCGTCTTACATTACTGCAGCTAACCAGTACAGAAGAACCGGCTACCAAAATTGTTGCTATGACAGATAATCTTTTCATCCGAAAATATCTAATGTTCTATTCTAATAATTTTTTATAAAACCTCAACTGCTTGCTCATTGATGATTTGCTGCTCTTTATCGAAACGTCCCCACCACCAGTCTGCTTCCGCTTCCTGTATTTCTACATCCACTACATTTTTACTTTTCATAAAGCTTACCAATTCATCTACATTTGTCGAAGACGTACATTCAATTGCCATGATAAACAAATCGTCTGTCTGTCTCGGATTGAAAATATGTTTTTTCACAAACGGTGCTAATTGACACAACCAGCAGAAAGTCATTACCATTCCCACCGCCGCAAACAATACCGTCAATTCAAATGTAATAGGAACAAATGCAGGTAATGCAAAGTGTGGTTTACCATCATAAATCTGAGGCCAATCGCTGGTAAAAATCCATGTCATACAGCCCAAAGCTGTTGCAGTCCCGGTAATACCATAGATAAAACCGGCAGTGTGCAAGCTTGTTTCGCGCAAGCCCAATGCGTGGTCTAAACCATGCACCGGAAACGGTGTATATACATCATGGATTTTGTAGCCGGCGGTACGAACATCTTTTACCGCAGGAAAAACTTTCTCCTCATCATCAAAACTCGCTACAACAAATTTCTTTTTTGCCATAATTTATTTTCAGTTTAGCGATTTGCTATTATTCTAACTTTCTGTTTTCTTAAAAACTAATGTGCAAATTCATGTGCAAAAGCTTCAGGTTCCATTGCTTCCACTTTTGAAATTTCATCAGCCCATTTATGATTGTCGCCCGATGTTTTCGCAATGCTTTTAATTTCAGCAAGCGCAATTACAGGGAAATATTTAGAGAACAGGAAGAAACAGGTAAAGAACAATCCGAACGTACCAACATAAAAACCTAATTCCCAAATCGTTGGATGATAATATACCGACCATGCAGACGGAACATAATCACGATAAATAGACGCAACGATAATTACAAAACGCTCGAACCACATACCGATATTTACAATGATACTCATGAAGAAAGTAACAAAAATGTTTCTCCTCATTTTCCTGAACCAGAAAATTTGCGGGCTTAATACATTACAGCCAATCATACCCCAATAGCTCCAACCCAATGAACTGTACAAATTTGCTCTATTATAGAAAAATTCGTACGCTTCATATCTGTTTCCGCCGTACCATGCTACAAACAATTCAGACAAGTAAGCTATACCAACAATCGAACCCGTAAGCACAATTACTTTATTCATTGCCTCAATGTGGCCCATCGTTATGTAATCCTGCAAATTCATCAGTTTTCGTACAATCAACAACAAAGTATTTACCATTGCAAATCCTGAGAATACCGCACCTGCCACAAAGTATGGCGGGAAGATGGTAGTATGCCAACCCGGAATTACAGACGTGGCAAAGTCAAATGACACGATAGTATGTACTGAAAGTACCAACGGCGTAGCCAAACCTGCCAATACCAATGATAATGCTTCGTGGCGCTGCCAGTGTTTTGTTGAACCCGTCCACCCGAAAGAAGCGATACCGTATAATAATTTTCTCAATTTTGTTTTTGCTCTGTCTCGCACCGTTGCAAAATCAGGCAACAAACCTGTGTACCAAAACAAAACGGATACCGTGAAATAAGTCGAAATCGCGAATACGTCCCACAACAAAGGCGAATCAAAGTTAGGCCAAAGTGGACCGCGTGTATTCGGATAAGGCAATACAAAGAACGCATCCCAAACACGACCCATGTGGAAAATCGGGAACTGACCGGCGCACATTACGGCAAAAATCGTCATAGCTTCTGCAGCACGGTTTACACCTGTTCTCCATCCCTGACGGAACAACAACAAGATTGCCGAAATCAGCGTACCTGCGTGACCGATACCTACCCACCAAACGAAGTTGGTAATGTCCCAGCCCCAGCCAACGGTCTTATTCAGGTTCCATTGTCCGATACCGTAGATAACTTCCATGGTTACACTCACAACGCCAAACAACAACAATGCAACTGCAATAAAAAATCCTACATACCACAGCTTGCCCGGCTTTGCTTCAATAGGCTGCACAATGTCTTCCGTCATCTGATGATAACTCTTGCTGCCTTTTACGAGCGGTTCTCTTAATTGCGATTCGTACTTTAATGATGACATTCGGTTTCGTTTATAACTAAACAGATATTTATTCTTCTTTTTACGCCGTATAAGTTTCTTCTACTTCTATATCGGTATTCCTGACTTTTGCCAGATAGTTTACATTCGGCAAAGTATGTAATTGCTCTAATGAATGGAACAAACGTAACGGATTTTCGTGGCGAGCCACAGATACCGCACTTTTTGTATCATTGGAATTTCCGAAAGTGATACAATCGCTTGCGCACGCTTGCTGACAAGCCGTTTTTACATCCCACTCGTTGTTTTCGCCCGATTTCAAAGGTCTGCTTTCTTTCTTCGCCTTCAACTTGCCATCCTGCAATCTTTGTACGCAGAAAGAACATTTTTCCATCACACCTCTTGAGCGAACCGTAACATCAGGGTTCAATACCATCCGGCTCAGTTCCTCGTTCATGTCATGAACGGGCGCATCCAATTTACCAACTATTTGCTGGTCCTGATTGTTCGGGAAGCTGTCTGCTCCAAGATAATCTGCCCAGTTGAAACGACGTACTTTATATGGACAGTTGTTCGCACAATATCTTGTACCGATACAACGGTTATAAGCCATTTGGTTCAACCCTTCCTGACTATGGTTGGTAGCATTTACCGGACATACGTTTTCGCAAGGCGCATTGTCACAATGTTGACACAGCATCGGCATAAACGTAACATTCGGATTTTCCACATCACCGGAATAATAACGGTCGATGCGCAACCAGTGCATATCATGGAAACGAGCCACTTCATCTTTACCTACAATCGGAATATTGTTTTCGATATTACAAGCTACAACGCACGCGCCGCAGCCGTTACAAGCATTCATATCAATGCTCATTCCCCAATGAATACCCGGTTTGTCATAGTAAGGATAAATTGTTCCTTGCTTTACAAATCCGTCAATGCCTCCAAAAGGTTTCAATTCTTCTTCTCTTCCTTCCAAAATCTGTTTTGGATTTTTCACGAAAGATGGAAGCGTTAATGTTTTTATTACCTCTTCGCGCGTACCGCCAATTACCGAACTGTAAGTTCCGTGGAGCTGTGTTTGCGCAATTTTATACGTATCGTTTGTCTTTTCTAATTTAACGCCGTACTGTTCAAACTGAACTGCATTTCCTTTTAAAGTAGCCAAAGGAAAAGCGTTCTTTCCGTATCCGGCAGCAGCTTTACCAATTTTTCCTGTACGTCCGTAACCGAGTGCAATACCGACTGTATTCGGATGAGTTCCCGGAATAATCAAAACCGGCAATTCAATAGTTTGACCGTTTGGTGCAGTCAATTTTGCAACGGGCTTCATTACGTTTACTTCGTAATCGTCCGTCTGACCTTCGTTTGTCAAATCAATTCCCAGTAAGGTTTTAGCCAAAGCCGGAGAAATCATAATATAATTATCCCATGTGGCTTTTGAAATCGGGTCGGGCATTTCCTGCAAGAAAGGATTGCTTGCACCTTGTCCTTCACCGATGGCTATTTTTTGATAAAGAACCAATTCCAAATTACCTGATGCTTTTGCAGATGTTGCTGCTGAAATTGCAGCAGTTACTGCACCTGCATTGAACGGCGCTCCTGCAATCGCAGGTTCTGTCGCAGGATTGATAACTCCAGCCTGTAAAGCCTTTTCCCAACCTGTTGCGCCGCCACCGATTTTTGTAGTCCAGTAATTGATTAAATAATCTTCGTAAGATGTTGTATTTCCCGACCATTTCAACAAACTGTCTTGCCATTGACGTGTTTTGAACAATGGATTGATGGTAGGTTGTTGCAAAGAGAAATATCCTGTTTTCGGTTCTGCATCGCCCCAACTTTCGAGATAGTTGTGGCTTGGCAAAACGTATTTTACCAATTGTGTACTTTCGTCATTCTTTTCGTTAAAGGAAATTGTTGTCGGTACTTTTTTCAAGCCCGAAACAAATTTCGCACTGTCGTACCAACTGTATGCAGGATTTGCACCGAAAATCAACAAAGATTTTACTGTGCCTGCATTCATATCGTTTACCAATTGAATAAAGTCCGCATCATTTCCCTGACGAGTATTATGAACCACAGACCAGTCAATAGTTTTACCGTTTGCACCAATCGCTTCATTGATAGCATTTACCAAAATCTGTACATTCACGTCATTGCTTCCAGCAACAACTAATGCTTGTCCTTTATTGGCAAGTAAATCTTTGGCAACTTTGGCAATTCCGTCAGCTAATTTTTTATCAGTAATTCCACTTACAGATTGTCCGTTAACAGCACTCAATAAAGCGGCAACCACTTTCCCTGTTTCAGACGGAGCATGCAAAATACGTTCATCAGCAGCAGCGCCTGTAGGTGTTAAAATACTTTCAAACTGATAATGTTTGCTCATCATAGGATTTTTCTCGTCAATCTTCCTATTCACGGAATATTGTTTTGAAAATTCCACCGGAGAAACCCAGGTTCCCAGGAAATCTGCACCAATGCCAACTATCACTTTTGCATTTTCAAAATGATAAGAAGGAATTGCGCGTTTTCCGTAAGTTGTATTATTTGCTTCCAAAATTCCCTGATAAGAAACCGCATCGTAAGTTACATGGCGGCTTCCGGGATATTTTGCAATAAAATTATTAATGATTTCAAGCGTTGTAGGCGATGTGATGGATGAAGTTAAAATTACGGCAGGTGCAGTTAATTCGCTTGCAATCGCTTTATCAATCGCTTCAAAAGTTACTTCTTTTCCGTTGATAGTCGGGAAACGAAGACGTGCCGTGTTGTATAAATCTACCACAGAAGCCTGCGCTCTTGCCGATGTTCCACCTTTTGTAACCGGACTTAATTCATTTCCTTCAATTTTGATGGGACGACCGTCGCGCACTTTAGCCAATACGCTCAATACTTCACCATCCTGAACAAAGGTTGTAGCATAATAATCCGCTACGCCCGGAATAATGTCTTCCGGCTTATTAGCAAATGGAATGACTCTTCTTACCGGCGTTTCGCAACTTGCAGCAAGCGCAGCCGCAGCCGTGCTGAATCCAAGATATTTTAAGAAATCTCTTCTCGCAGTAGGCGCATTCAAAAAACCGCCTTTCACTTCTTCAAAAGGCAGAAGTTCTTCCCGAAATTCGTCTTTGTTTGCGTCCTGAAAACCTTTTGTTTGCTGACGCTCCCCAAAACTTTGCCAATGTTTAATATTCGCCATTTATCGGAATTTGAAAAATTTGAAATTAATATTCTCTCGAAAAACGTTCAACAATTAATAGTGACATTTCTGACAGTCAGTACCCCCAATCATTTGCACGGTTACAGAATCAATTGTTCCGTTTTTCAAGCCTTCATGATATTTTGTATAAATGCTGTAAAATCCGTTGTCCTTAAATTGTACCGCCGTTGTGCGGTGGCAGTTGATACACCAGTTCATACTTAATGGTGCAAACTGTTTTACTTCATCCATTTTATTAATCTCGCCATGGCAAGTCTGACACTGAACTTTACCTACCATCACGTGCTGCGAGTGGTTGAAGTAAACATGGTCGGGTAACTCATGAATACGAATCCAAGGAATTGGTTTTGCTTTTGAAGCATCAAACGTTGCGCCGGGACCCGGTGTGAAACCTGCATACTTGTACAACTTTTGAATTTCCGCCGTTCCGTCAATATCATTTCCTTCGGCATCTTTCAGTTGTGGACCACTGTATGAATTGATTGCCAAGTGGCAGTTCATACACACATTAATCGGTGGCACAGTTGCATGACGGCTGTATTGCGCATTGGTATGACAATATAAACAACTGATTTGATTTATTCCCGCATGAACTTTGTGTGAGTAGAAAATCGGTTGGCGTGGCTCGTAATTCTGTTGTCTTCCAATACCAATCGCATTGCTCGACAGCCAGAAACCAATGTATATAAATATTGCGATTGCAATAATTGTGATTACCTTTTTATTTCTGTACCAAGGAATTGCAGCAATTGCAGGCTGACCTTCTTTTTTAGCAGCAACTTTTTTAAGGTTGGTATTTACCTGCCACAAAATAAATACTGCTATTAGCAAAATACCGGTAAGTACTGCATACAGCAAAGTATTATCACTCCCGGAAGCCTGAGTTGTAGTTGCGCCGGCAGCTGTTGCAGTTGCAGGTTGTTTATCCTGCTCGGTTTTGATATAATCAAGAATCGCATCTACATCTTTATCGGACAAAATACCCTGAAATTTCGTCATTTGGGTTTTTCCAAACCTGTTAAAGAGGTCATTCGCATATTTGTCGCCGGAAGCCAACACAGCAGCACTATTGTGAACCCACGCAATAATTTTATCCCTGCTGGGCCAGCGGTCTTCTACGTGTTCCAATGCAGGACCTGTGGCATCTTTATCTATTCTGTGACAGGAAGCACAGTTGGTCTGAAATAAAGCTTTACCGTCTTGAGCGCGAACGCTGTTTGCAAAAAATAATAAAAAAACAATACTTACAATAAAACCAAACTTGGCGGTTATTCTATTTAGTTGAATCATATTCACAATTCAGTTGTTCGTATGTGGAGAAATGTCCCTTGACGGGGGCAAAAATATGACACGAAATTGACAAAAGAACATTCACAGAAAAAATTTTTTATTTCACAGCATTACTTTACGCCTAAAACGCAATGATATCAATATGTATATAAATTTTTTTTATAGAAATACAACACTCGTTGTAACGCATATTTTCTCCAACATTTAAAGTTTTATCGCAACTTTGCGCTCATGAATCAAACCTGTAACCTCGCCATTTTTGCCTCCGGAGCCGGAAGTAATGCGTTGAAAATCATTGAACATTTCAGAAATAACCCTTCTGTTTCCATCAAGCTGATTTTGTGCAACAAGCCCGAAGCCGGCGTATTGAAAATTGCCGATGAGAATAATATTCAAAAAATATCGATTGAAAAAGAATCTTTTTTCCGTTCCGACAAATATGTTGAATTGCTGAAACATGAAGACATTAACCTGATTGTGCTTGCCGGTTTTCTGTGGAAAGTGCCGTCCAATCTTATCCGGGCATTTCCTGAACGCATCATTAACATTCATCCCGCGCTGTTGCCGAAATATGGAGGAAAGGGTATGTACGGACATTTTGTACACGAAGCCGTCATTGCCGCGCACGAAAAAAAATCGGGCATTACCATTCATTTAGTTGATGAACAATATGACCACGGCAAGCATTTGTTTCAAGCCGAATGTGATGTAAAAGAAACCGATACGCCGGACGCGCTGGCGCAAAAAATCCATCAATTGGAACATCAATATTTTCCGCAGGTTGTCGAAGATTATATCAATTCGTCGCTCAATTAAAATGCTGAAACTAGTTCAGCATGACGGACAAGCGTGTTCTGTATTTCCTTTGTTTCACCACGTTTTTGTGGTTCAAAACAATCCTCACAATCTTTTAAATCCACCCAAATCCTTGTTCCGACAAAAAAAGACCTCTTAAAAATAAGAGGTCGTGCTGCTAATCAAATCATCTATCTAATCATTAAACAAAAAGGAGTAAGTTATTTTTGCTGATTATGCCGACAAAGTTAAAGGACTTTTTGTTAATTAACAAATATAAGTTAGTAAAATTTAAAACCTTTTTCCAGCGCAACTTTTTTAGTTTACTAATTTTGTGAAAAATTTCATATTCAATGGCGCTTATTTTATTGATTGACACAGCTTTGGAAAACGCATCGATTGTTCTCGCCGACACGCAGCATATTCTCGCAGAAGAAAAAAATTCAGAGCAAAAAAATCATGCAGCATTTGTGCAGACTGCCATAGAAAGCATTTCAGCCAAAACTCAAACATCATTAAAAGACATTGACGCCGTTGCTGTAAGTGCCGGACCGGGGAGCTATACAGGCTTGCGCGTGGGAATGGCATCGGCAAAAGGCTTGTGCTTTGCCTTGAACAAGCCATTGATTTTGTTGAACACTTTAAAAATCATGGCAAAATCGACAGCGCTGCAACTAAATAAACAAGATGCTTTATACGCGCCCATGATTGATGCACGCAGAATGGAAGTTTTTGCTGCACTTTATGATTTTTCACTGAATGAAATAGAGAAAACAAGCGCATTTATCCTGACCGAGCAAAATTTTTCAGAGACTTTCCTTAACCATGAAAAGGAAATTATTTTCTTTGGAAACGGTATGGACAAATGGAAAGCAATCGCTCCGCAGGGCAACTTTAGTTTTCCCGAAAACATCGCTATTGACGCAAATGCCATTAACGCTTTGGCGCAGCAAAGCTTTGAAAAAAAACTGTTTGCCGACCTTGCTTACAGTGAACCGGTTTATGCAAAAAGTTTCTATACGACAGCGAAGCCCGGCAAAACCAGCTAAGCATGTTAAAATATTGTCATTTTTCATCATAAGCTACTACCGAAAAGCAATTAAATGCCTAATTTTATATTTGTTTTTTACAATATATCTGTTTTGAAAAAATTATCTTAGTCATGAGCACAACACAATCTATCATTATCAAATTCCCAGCAAGTTCCGAAGAAATTACTATTGACTTTTTACGCATGAAAAAAGCCGCGCTAATACTTCGTGCTATCAATCATAAATTACGCTTACAAATCGTCAAACTGATTCAGGAACACCAGAAAATTACCGTTACCGAAATTTACGTGAAACTACGTTTGGAACAATCTGTAGTTTCCCAGCATCTGGCAATTCTCAGACGCGCCAATTTGGTGCTCACACAACGCGACGGCAAGTTCATTTATTACACCATCAATTACGCCCGCGTAAAAGAACTTGTAGGTTTTGTGGACGATTTGTTGAAATAGTTTATTATCTTCTTTTCCCTGTTTGGTTCGTATCTTTGCAGGATTAAATTTTTTGCAAAATGTACATTGAACAATTATATACAGGTTGCCTCAGCGAAGCGGCTTATTACATCGAAAGCAACGGCGAAGCGGCAATCATTGACCCGATGCGCGATATTGAGCCGTATCTCGAACTGGCAGAAAGCAGAAACGCGAAAATCAAGTACGTTTTTGAAACGCATTTCCACGCCGACTTCATCAGCGGGCATCTGGATTTGAGCGGCATCACAGGCGCGCCCATTATTTACGGTCCAAAAACCGAAGCGAATTTTGACGTGAAAATTGCAAAGGATAACGAAATGTTTCCTTTGGGAAATTGCAGCATCCAGGTGTTGCACACACCCGGACACACACTGGAAAGTTCCTGTTTTCTGCTGAAAGATGAAAGCGGAAAAGACTACGCAATTTTCACAGGCGACACTTTATTCATCGGAGATGTCGGTCGTCCCGATTTGGCACAAAAAGGCGAAAGCCTTACCACACAAGACCTTGCCGGCATGATGTATGAAAGCCTGCAAAGCAAAATTATGCCTTTGGCAGATGATGTGCTGGTATATCCCGCACACGGCGCAGGCAGCAGTTGCGGAAAAAACCTTGGCTCAGAAACCGTGAGTACAATTGGCGAACAAAAACAAACCAACTACGCTTTGCAACAAACTTCAAAAGACGATTTTGTAAAAGCCGTAACCGAAGGATTGAGCGAACCGCCGCAATATTTTCCTGTAAACGCATCTATTAATAAAAACGGATATTCTTCTTTGGATAATGTTTTGGATAAAGCATTAACAGCATTGTCCGTTGAAGATTTTGATAAAAAATCTAAAGAAGAAAATACGTGGATTATCGACACGCGTAACAAAGAAATTTTTACCGAAGGATTTGTTCCAAATTCGGTATTCATAGGGCTTGACGGGCGATTTGCCGAATGGGCGGGAAGCATTATTCCGTTCGATAAAAAATTATTGATTGTTGCCGAACAAGGCATGGAACGCGAAGCGATGATTCGCCTGGCGCGCGTGGGTTTCGACAAAATGCAAGGTTTTCTCAACGGCGGCTTTGAGGCATGGAAAAATGCCGACAAACCGATTGACATGATTATCAATGTAGATGCCGACGAGCTTGCAATGGACATTCCTTTTGACGAAAATATTGTGGTGCTGGATGTGCGCAAAGAAACCGAATTTGCGGACGGACATGTGAAAGATGCCGTGAATATTCCTGTAACTAATCTTACCGACCCTGTGAGCATCGCAGCCTTTGAGGATAACGATAATATTTACGTGCATTGCCAAAGCGGCTATCGCAGTACAATCGCTGCATCTCTACTAAAAAAGCAAGACATTCATAATCTGCGAAATGTTACAGGCGGCTGGGAAGCGATTAAACAACAGGAAAATATTGAAACGGAAAAATCTGTTGAAGCGTTGAATTGATTTCCATAGCCCACGATTTAAATCGTGGGCTTTTTTTATTGTAACGAAATCAAATATGTTTTCTTCAACACCTGTGCTCTTGTCTTTGCATTCAAAAATTTCAATGTCAGTTGCGTTACATGAAAATCGTTATAAGTCTTTAAAATCTTCACATTATCGTTTCGCATTTTCAAAGAATCTAATTCCGGTTGTCTTATAAATGCAACCGTTGAAGGTCGGTGTAAAAATGTTTCTGCGCTATCAAATGTTTCCAGATACGCCACAGGTTTCTTCGAACTAAAACGAAAATCGTTGGAATAATAATGCACCATACCAATTGTTGTATTTTGCATACTGTCCACATCTTTCGCAGCCTTTTCGCCGGATTGATAAGTAAGTAAAAAAGGATAGAAAAGCAAGTTCATAAACAAATACAAAATACCGGCAAAAGCATAACTGTAATAAAAAATATTACAGTTTTTGTTTTTCTTTCGCAAAACAAAAAACACAATAACTAAAAATACCGTTACAAGCAAAATATTCAACCAGGTTTTTATATCAATCAAGTATGCAAGTAAAGCAATCAACACAACCGCAATATAGAAAATAACTTGCTGAACAATGGATAAAATCTTGATTGTTTTTTCTTTTTTCAACTCCAACAAATACACCGCGCAAATCATCGAAAACTGCGGAAACAAAATGATAATGTAATGCGGCAACTGGAATTTTGATAAAGAGAAAACAATAAAAGTTACCAGCGCGCTACCAATGATTATCCAACGTTTATTACCCGAACTACTTTTCTTAAATAAAGAAAAAACCAATACAATCGACCAGGGCAAAAAAGCCCAAAGCGTTGTGTGCAGAAAAAAAGAAATATCGCCTTTACCTTTAATAGGACCTGTGTTGAAAAACCGTCCGAACTGGCTGTCCCAGAAGAAAAATTTAATGCCCGAAACGTGCGTTCTTCCAAAAACAATTTTCTCGGAATGCAAGTCAAATTGTGTGTACAGCGCATACATTTCCGGCGTGATTGCAATCAAAACCAATAACAATAATAAATACCATTTCGGGCGAATAAATTGTTTCCAATCTTTCTCAATTATCCAATACAATATAAAACCTGCAAGAATTGTAATCAATACAAATAATCCTTTCGTCATCACGGCGCAACCGGCAAACAGTGCCGCACCGAGATAATATTCCCAACTGTTGCTGTCCAGTAATCTGTAAATAAAATAAATCGCGGCAATAATCAATGCGGCTAAATACGCTTCGGCACGCACGTCGAAGTTGGCGATTACGCCGTGCAAGGCAATCGCATCAATCAAAACAGTTGCTTGTGCAATGGCTTTTCCGTAAATATTCGTTGCTAAACGAAAAGAATAGTACAAACCAATTAACCAAAAAATAAACGCAGGCAATTTATACGCAAAAGCATTGATGCCGAAAACCTTAAAACTCAATGCAGTCATCCAAAAAGGGAAATGCGGTTTGTCCAGCCAATCGTGTCCGTAAGCAAATAAATTCAACCAGTCATTTTTCTGCGCCATTGATTTTGCGACATCGGCATACAACGCGCTGTCGCCTGTGAAAACACCTGTAAACAACGCAGTTGCGTTGAGCACGATGGCAATTGCCAATAATGTTTTGAAATTTTTTGAGAGGAAATTTTGCATTGCGAAAAGTCTTTAAAGCAAAGATAACCTGCGCATAATATCGGAATAATATCTTTGTATGAATTACAGAACTCTTATGAACATATTTTTCAAATTCATCCGCTTTGGCATTGTCGGTTTTTCGGGAATGATTGTTGATTTTTCCGTTACCTGGCTGCTGAAAGAAAAACTGAAAATCAACAAATATATCGCCAACAGCTTTGGATTTGTGTGTGCCGCGTCAAGTAATTATTTGCTCAACAGAATTTGGACTTTTCAAAGCCGGCAACAAAATATCGAGAAGGAATATCTCTCGTTTTTCATTGTTTCGCTCATCGGTTTAGGCATTAACAACGGCATTATTTTTTTGCTGACGCGAAAAGGAAAAATGAATTTTTATATAGCAAAATTGATTGCTGTTGCAATTGTGATATTGTGGAATTTCACGGCGAACGATTTGATTACTTTCCGCACCTGAAACTATACAAAATATAAACCACATAGACACATAGAATGATTCTTTAGAAATAAGAATTAGAGTTTGTTTAGTATTTGGATACGCAGAAAATCATAGCATTTTCATCGAAGATGAAAATCTACTATGTCTTTAAAATCTTGTTTTGGTCGCCAATATCAAAACTATGTTACTATCTGGTTTATATTGCTTAATGCTTTGCAGTTATAAACTCGTACGCGCCGTTCCAAAGATTAATTCTTTGTTGCAATGCTTCAACTACGGCGGCTTCCGCTTCTTTCCAATATTGCTCGTTATCGCCGCAAAGATTAGCTGTCATTTGCAAAGCCAAATGGCTATGATGGTCGCCGTCCACTTCGATATGACGCTCAAGATAATATTTGAAAACAGAAATACTGCCGGGCAAATTTTGATAAATATCATTCACGATGGAATGAAACATATTCGGAATTAAATCTTCGCGCCCAAACGTAAATACCGCAGCTTGTAAATAAGTCTTTCCACTGTTGATTACCTCAAACGTTGATTGTACAAATTGCCTTGCTTCCGAAGGAACATTTGCAAATGCTTTATCAAAATCTTTTGTTGATTGTAAGATATTTGTAAACTGTTCTATTTGCAAAACAGTTGCACCGCTTTGCTGCATCGCTTCGAGATATAATTCATAATGGCTTTTTCTTTTACCCCATTCATCTACATCCGACTCCTCGCCTACTACAATTTCGTTGATTAAAAACCGCGTTTCCGCATCGCCCGTCGGAAACCAGGGAACGGATGTGCAAGTGAGATTATTCTGCAACGCTTTCAGCAGCGACATAAAATCCCAAACCGCAAAAACATGATACTGCATAAAGCCGCGTAAATCCTCAATAGTTTGAATCGCTTTATAAACTTTATGATTGATAATTTCTTCCCGCAAAGGCTCGATAGCCTTTTGGATTCTTAAGATATGTTCGTTCATTAATTTTCTTTAATTGCCACTAAGACACAAAGACTCCAAGATGCACCAAGCTTTCGTGAAACTTTGTGCCTTAGAGCCTTTGTGGCAAAAAACTATTTTATCGCCGCAATGCCCGGTAATACTTTTCCTTCAAAATATTCGAGCAACGCGCCGCCGCCTGTGGATACATAACTGATTTTATCGGCGAGGTTAAATTTGTTTACTGCAGCTACGCTGTCGCCGCCGCCCACTAAAGAAAACGCGCCGTTTTCCGTAGCTTTTGCAACCGCTTCCGCAATAGCTTTTGTACCACCTTGAAATTTTTCCATTTCAAAAACGCCCATCGGTCCGTTCCACAAAATGGTTTTGGAATTATGAATCACATTAGCAAATTCTTCCTGCGCATCTTCCGCAATATCCAAGCCAAGCCAGCCGGCAGGAATATTATTGCTCGGCGCAGCAGAAACTTCCGCATCGACAGCAAATTTATCTGCGATAATGGAATCACTCGGCAAATGAATACACACACCTTTTTCTTCTGCTTTTTTCAACAGTTCTTTTGCAGTTTCCAACCGGTCGTCTTCGCAAAGCGAATTGCCAATATTTCCGCCCAACGCTTTGAAAAAAGTATAAGCCATGCCGCCGCCGATGATGATGTCCGTTGCTTTTCCCAACAAGTTTTCGATAATCAATATTTTGTCTGAAACCTTTGCTCCACCAATGATTGCGACAAATGGCTTTTCAGATTTATGCAACACTTTTTCCGCGCTCGACACTTCAGCTTCCATTAATAAACCAAAGAATTTTTTGTCTGCAGGAAAGAAATCCGCAACAATTGCCGTAGATGCGTGCGCACGATGCGCCGTACCAAAAGCATCATTCACATACACATCGCCGTACTTGCTGAGTTTTTCTGCAAATGCTTTATCGCCTTTTTCTTCTTCGGGATAAAAACGCAGATTCTCCAGTAATAATACTTCGCCGGGCTGCAAGTCCCGCGCTTTATTTTGCGCATCTTCGCCCAAACAATCGCTTGCAAACTGAACAGGAATACCCAATAATTCGCTTATGTGTGCAACAATGTGTTTCAAAGAATATTTATCCTCAGGTCCATTTTTCGGACGACCGAGATGGCTCATCAAGATAACGCTGCCGCCGTCGGATAATATTTTTTTAATAGTAGGAATTGCTGCGCGAATGCGCGTGTCATCGGTAATTGCCAAAGTTGTTTTATCCAAAGGCACATTGAAATCCACACGGATTAATGCTTTTTCATTTGCGAATGAATGCTCGTTGAACTTGCTCATATTTTTCTTTTAAAAAATTAGATGATTAATAGAAAGGGCGGTAAAGTTAGGAGTTTTTATAAACAAAAAACCTGTAAGAACTGATTGCCCCACAGGTTTATGTTTCAAATACTTTCTCGTATCAAAAATTAATTCCAATATTAAAACCACCTCTTGAATTATGCAGAGAAGAGCCGTCCGTAGTTTTTACAGCGTTTGCCATTCCACCTTGCCCATCCAATTCAATAAAAAATTTCAATTGCTGCGACAAAGGAATTTTCACACCGATTCCGAACGCGATTCCTCCATCAACATTATAAAATAAAGGTTTCACATCCGTTTTATCGGGCGATGTTTTTGCCGATAATAAAAAACCGATATATGGACCAAAATTCAGATACCAGTTTCGCGTTCTTCCGAAATGCCAGTTCGCCATCACAGGAACGGTCACATAATCAATGTGAAAATCTTCGGGATACACATTGTCGCTCTCATCACTTAAAAAACCATTGTTCCAACCTTTTTGGTCGTACAACAATTTGCCTTTCAGGCTCCATCTGTCAGAAAAATAATAATCCGCAGAAATGCCTGCATTAAAAACCGTTCTGTCGGAATTGTTTGTGTTGCCATTTCCATCAGAAACCGTTGCTCCCCCAATGCCAATAGCAACACCGTATTCGACTTTGCCCTTGATTTGTCCAAAACTTTTACCGCAAACAAAAATGATGATTGCAAAAGCGAGTAGTTTTCTTGTCATAAATAATTAATTTTTTAGTTTCAGCAAATATAGCATTAGTTAACATCCAATTATTCATTAAATTTTTCTCGTTTTTATAATACGTGTCAATGCCGTAATTTTGCACGCTTATAAAAATTTATGTTAGACCAGTTAGAAAGCATACAGGCGAGATTTGACCAGTTGGGCATAGCACTAACCAATCCTGAAATCATCGGTAATCAAAAAGAGTTTTCCAAGCTCAGTAAAGAGTACCGCGATTTGGAAAAAATTGTGCAACCATACAAAGAATACCGGCGCGTGCTGGACGATTACGAGTTCAGCAAAGAAGGTATCAACAGCAACGATGCAGACTTACGCGAATTGGCAAAAATGGAATTACCCGAGCTGGAAGCGAAGAAAGAAGAATTGGAAAAATTGCTCACACAATTACTCATTCCCAAAGACCCGCAGGATGATAAAAACGCCATCCTCGAAATACGCGCAGGAACAGGCGGCGACGAAGCTTCTTTATTCGCAGGGAATTTGCTCGATATGTATATTCGGTATTGTGCAAAGCGCGGTTGGAAAACGGCGATTGTGAGTGAAAGCGAAGGAACCGTGGGCGGTTATAAAGAAGTGATGCTTGAGGTGCAGGGCGACGACGTTTACGGCACATTAAAATTTGAAAGTGGTGTGCATCGTGTGCAACGCGTGCCGGAAACCGAAACGCAAGGTCGTGTGCATACTTCCGCGGCAACTGTTGCCGTAATGCCCGAAGCCGAAGAAATAGATTTTGAACTGAAAGAAAGTGAAGTTAAAATGGAAACCGCACGAAGCGGCGGCGCCGGTGGGCAAAACGTGAACAAAGTAGAAACGAAGGTGTTGCTTACGCATATTCCCACAGGAACGGTTGTGATGTGCCAGACAGAAAGAACACAGCTTGGCAACCGATTAAAAGCAATGGATATGCTGCGTACGAAACTTTACGAAGAACAAGTACGCAAGCAGGAAGAAGAAATTTCGCGCCAGCGTAAAACATTGGTAAGCACCGGCGACAGAAGCGCGAAAATACGCACGTACAATTATCCGCAAGGACGTGTAACCGACCATAGAATCGGATTGACTTCGTATAATTTAAATGCAGTAATGAACGGCGATTTGGACGAATTTATCGAAGCATTACAGGTAGCGGAAAACGCCGAGAAAATGGCTAAAAGTTAATGGCATATAGTTCATGGTTCATAGTGGGCAAACCGTGAACTATGAACTATTATCTATGAACAAAAAATTTAAAAAATCTTGTCCGACAAAAACTTCATAGACTACATTCGCATCTTTTGCCACAGCGGCAAAGGCGGGCGTGGCGCTACACATTTCATGCGCACGAAATTCAATCCGAAAGCGGGACCGGACGGCGGCGACGGCGGGCGCGGTGGGCATATTATCCTGCGCGGCAATAAACAGCTTTGGACATTGCTGCATCTTCGTTATTTCAAAAACGTAGTTGCCGAAGACGGCGAAAACGGCATGAAGAATAATTGTACCGGTCGCAATGGAAAAGACATCATTATCGAAGTGCCGCTCGGAACAATTGCGCGTGATGAAGAAACCGATGAAATTGAAGCCGAAATTTTGGAAGACGGACAAGAAATCGTCTGGCTGAAAGGCGGTCGCGGCGGCTGGGGAAACCAACACTTTGCAACGCCCACCAACCAAGTTCCCGAACATTCGCAGCCCGGCGAAGAAGGGGTTGAAGGTTACAAGTTTCTTGAGCTGAAAGTATTGGCAGACGTGGGTTTGGTAGGATTTCCCAACGCAGGAAAATCGACTTTACTCTCCACAATTTCTGCAGCAAAACCCAAGATTGCAGATTATGCTTTTACCACTTTAGTTCCCAATTTAGGAATAGTCGAATACCGCGACGGACGCTCGTTTTGCATGGCAGATTTACCGGGAATTATCGAAGGCGCTGCGGAAGGCAAAGGTCTTGGTCATCGTTTTTTACGACATATCGAACGCAACTCCGCTTTGCTGTTTTTGATTCCTGCGGATAGTGCAAATCATCGGAAAGAATTTGAAATTTTATACAACGAGTTAGAACAATATAACCCAGAATTGTTACAAAAAGATATGTTGATTGCGATTTCAAAATCGGATATGCTGGACGATGAACTGAAACAGGAAATTGCAAATGAATTACCTACAAACGTTCCTCATCTTTTTATCTCATCAGTTACACAACAAGGCTTGACGGAGCTGAAAGATAAACTGTGGGCAATACTGAGCAGAAAAGTGGATTAAAAGAAATAATCAGCCTTCCGGAGCCAAGCATTGTCATCTTTCTGTAAGAAATTAAAAAACTGATGAAAATCATCATTCCAAAAATCATGTCGGAATAGCTTTGCAAAAAATCAATTGTTATGCAAACGGAAACATTATACAAAACAGCAACAAAAGAATTTCGCGGAGAATGGATTGAATTTGTTCATTCTTTGCAAAACCACATCTGTACTGCATTAGAAGCTGTTGACGGCAAAGCGAAATTTGTTGAAGATGAATGGCAGCGCAACCCCGACGGCAAAGGCGGGGGTGGAAAAACACGCGTAATTGCCAATGGAAATGTATTTGAAAAAGGCGGCGTAAATACATCGGTTGTTTATGGAAAAGTTACCGAACCGATGCGCAAGCAATTGGGTATTGACGGCGCGAAATGGTTTGCCTGCGGGTTGAGTTTGGTCATTCATCCGCTCAACCCTTTTGTACCTACAACGCATGCCAACTGGCGCTATTTTGAATTGTATGATGAGGACGATAATGTCGCCGACCGCTGGTTTGGCGGCGGTGCGGACTTAACGCCTTATTATTTGTTTGAAGAAGATGCAAAGCACTTTCATCAAACGTTGAAGAATGCAATAGAACCTTTTGGCAAAGATTTATATCCGAAATATAAAAAGCAATGCGACGAATATTTTAATAATTCGCACCGCGGATTTGAGATGCGCGGTATTGGCGGCGTGTTTTATGATTATCTGAAACCCACGCCCGATATGGATTTGGAAAGATTGTTTGCGTTCCAACAAGCGAATGGAAATTGTTTTATCGATGCGTATATTCCTATTGTTGAAAAAAGAAAAAATACGGAATGGAACACGCAGCATAAATACTGGCAGGAAATCCGCCGCGGGCGTTATGTAGAGTTCAACCTCATTCACGACAGAGGAACCATTTTCGGACTTAAAACCAATGGCAGAACAGAAAGCATTTTAATGAGCCTGCCACCAACGGTTAGATTTGATTATAATTATCAGCCTGCGCCAAATTCAGAAGAAAATAAATTGTTGGAGGCATGTAAAAACCCTGTTGATTGGGCATAAAAATAGGCTGTAAAGCAAAAGACAAAAGCCGTTTACAGCTTGGCTATGTAAGCAACTTAGAAATAATTTTTCTTAATTAAGATTGCAGGCTGCCAAGAATTAATTTTAACGATAGACTATTACAAATGATACACAAAATGAGTAATCGATTAGAAATAGAATACCGTTATCATCACTTAGGTATTCCAACTGATATTATCAGACCGCATGAAAGGTATAGCGACAATTTCAAAATGTACACATCTGACAATAACGGTGATTTTAGGGTGCAATTTCACAGATTTGAAAAAGACAGTCCTTTACACCCAATTATAAAAAACAATCCGCATATTGCGTTGCAAGTGGATAATTTGGAAGAAGCAATCAAAGGACGGGAAATTTTATTAGGACCTTACGAACCGATAGAAGGATATAAAGTAGCAATTATAAATGACGGCGGCTTGCCTGTAGAACTTATAGAAACAGACCTTAGTATAGAAGAATTGTGGGGCAAAGCCAAGTTACAAGAAGACTTGAATACTGACGGGTTAAAACACTCCGAACAATAAACGATTTATTTGAAAATCGGGATTAAATAGATTTGGATTATTGATAGACTTTAATGTAGTCTCATTATCAGACTAATAAACACAACAAATTATGTTCTTACAACATCGAAATAGAATTCTAAGAAGAAATCAATCCATCAGGGATTTAGTTACAGAAACGGTACTCACACCCAACGATTTTATGCTTCCGATTTTTATTACGGAAGGGAAAAACATCGTAGAAGAAATTCCATCCATGCCTGGCAATTTTCGCCGCTCACTGGACGAAACCGTGAAAGAGACAAAAGAGCTCTGGAAGCTTGGTATCAAAGCCGTGAACACTTATGTAAAAGTGGATGATAAGCTGAAAGACAATACCGGCAAAGAAGCGTGGAATCCTAACGGCCTGATGCAGCAAACCATCAAAGCCATTAAAGACGCCGTTCCCGAAATGATTGTGATGACAGACGTTGCCCTCGACCCTTATTCCGAATACGGACACGACGGGATTGTTGATATTAAGTCAGGTTACATTCTCAACGATGAAACCGTAGAAGCCTTAACATTGATGAGCCTTTCGCACGCCGAAGCGGGCGTTGACTTTCTCGCGCCCAGCGATATGATGGACGGACGTGTAGGTGCCTTCCGCAAGGCTTTGGAAGAAAACGGTTATACTAATGTCGGCATTATGAGTTATGCCGCGAAATATGCAAGTTGCTTTTATGGTCCTTTCCGCGATGCGCTCGACAGTGCGCCGGGCTTCGGCGATAAGAAAACATACCAGATGAATTACGCCAACCGCCGCGAAGCCATTAACGAAGCCTTGAAAGATGAAAAAGAAGGTGCAGATATGCTTATGGTAAAACCCGCAATGGCTTATCTCGACATTATCCGTGAAGTAAAAAATGCTGTTACTATTCCCGTAAGCGCGTATCAGGTAAGCGGCGAATACGCCATGATAAAAGCCGCCGCTGCAAACGGCTGGATTGACGGAGAAAAGGCAATGATAGAAAGCCTTACTTCCATTAAACGCGCGGGCGCAGATTTAATTTCTACTTATTTTGCAAAAGAGGCGGCGAAGCTGTTGAATAAATAATTTGACAAATAAAGATTTAAAATTCATTTGATGACCTTATTTTTGCAGCCGCGCGGAGGTGGCGAAATTGGTAGACGCGCTACTTTGAGGTGGTAGTGCCTGCAAGGGCTTGGGAGTTCGAATCTCCTCTTCCGCACGAGAGAGGAAACTCTCTAAATTTGACGATGGCTGCTCGATACGGAGCAGCCCTTTTTGTTTCATTTTTAATAAGTTGTGTTCAAATGCCGGATTGATTTCGGGTGTTCTTAACGAGTCTTTGAGGAAAACAATCCCTTGTTTGAACACCTGATGAATAATGGCATTTTTCTGCCGAAGTGTAGCTTTTTGATAAACAGTTTTAAAATTTACTAAGTGCGGGAGCAATCTTATCTGCTCCTTAATTTTATCGTCAGCGTCTTTTCCAAGCTGTAAATCCCACTGAAAGTATCCCCCGGAATATGGGAGTTAAGATCGGCGGATTTTCCAATTTACACCATCGAAAATTCTTTTACCGTATCTACAAATGCCCGTGCATTATCCACAGGAACATTCGGCAAAATGCCATGCCCAAGATTAGCAATATATCGTTCTTTGCCAAAATCGCGCAGCATTTGTTGTACATCTTTTTTCAGTTGCGGAATAGGCGACAATAATTTCGCAGGGTCAAAATTTCCTTGCAGCGTTACGTTATTGCCTGCAAATTCGCGCGCTTCTTTTGCAGCAATGCACCAGTCAATCCCCAAGCCATTTGCACCTGTTTGCGCCATTTCTTCCAGTGAATGCCACGCTCCCTTCGCAAAGATGATGACAGGTGCATCATCTTTTACTGCCGCCACAATCTGACGAATATATTTCAACGAAAACTCCTCAAAATCCTGCGGACTCAGTAAACCGCCCCAACTGTCGAAAATCTGCACCAAATCAGCGCCAGCTGAAATTTGCGCTTTCAAGTAAGCGATGGTCGTATCCGTAATCATTTGCAACAGGCGATGCGCAAGTTCGGGCTGCGTGTAGCAAAACACCTTAGCTTCATCGAATGTTTTAGAACCTTTTCCCTGCACCATATAGCACAGCAAAGTCCATGGTGCACCTGCAAAACCAATCAATGGAACACGATTGTTCAGCTCTTGTTTAATCAGTTTTATCGCATTAAAAACATAACCCAACTTTTCCTGCACATCAGGCACTATAAGCCTTTGCAAATCTTTTTCGGTATGAATCGGCTCTGGCAAAACAGGACCTTTGCTTTCAATCAACTGCACTTCCATACCCATTGCCTGCGGCACCACGAGAATATCGGAAAACAAAATAGCTGCGTCCACGCCGACAATATCAACAGGTTGCAATGTAATTTCGCACGTTAATTCCGGAGTTTGACATCGTTCGAAAAATGAATATTTTTCGCGCAGTTTCATATATTCTGGTAAGTAACGTCCTGCCTGCCGCATCATCCATACAGGTATGCGCTCCACGTTTTCGCCGCGAAGCGCTTTGAGAATTAAGTCGTTTTTTAAAGACATTATTATTTTAAGCTTCTCCCATGAAGAGCAGGAGAAAAGTATTTAGAGATTCAAAAAATTAAACTGCCAATGCTTTTTCTTCCAGCCATTTATTTCTGCCGAAACCTTGCAGCACGTGACGCTCGCTGTGATAGGAAGAACGTACCAACGGACCACTCTCCACATAATCAAAACCAAGTTCGTAACCGATTTCCCGTAGTTCTGCAAATTCATCAGGATGTACGAAACGGGCAACTGGCAAATGCTTTTGCGTTGGTTGCAGATATTGACCAAGCGTAACAACATCCACACCTACTCCTGCCAAATCTTTTAGAGATTCGATTACTTCGTCTTTGGTTTCGCCAAGTCCAAGCATAATGCCCGTTTTGGTGCGCACACCGCCTTCTTTCAAAATACGCAATGTATCCAGACTGCGACGATATTTTGCCTGAATACGCACTTGTTTAGTTAAACGTTCAACCGTTTCCATATTGTGGGAAACCACTTCGGGTGCGGCATCAATTACACGCTGAATATTTTCTTTCTGCGCTTTAAAATCAGGGATTAATGTTTCCAAAGTTGTATCGGGATTCAAGGCTTTTACTGCTTTAATCGTATTGTGCCAAATGATAGAACCGCCGTCTTGTAACTCATCTCTGTCCACGCTGGTAATTACAGCGTGTTTTACTTTCATCAGATAAATAGCTTCTGCTACACGCTGCGGCTCGTCCCAGTCCACAGCTTCCGGGCGACCTGTTGCGACTGCACAAAACCCGCAACTACGTGTACAAATATTTCCCAAAATCATAAAAGTAGCCGTGCCCGCGCCCCAGCATTCACCCATATTCGGGCAATTACCGCTTTCACAAATCGTATGCAGTTTATGCGTATCCACAAGATTGCGTACGTGCTTATATTCCTCGCCAATCGGCAGTTTTACACGAAGCCAATCGGGCTTCTTAACACGGGGAACTTCAACAGTATTTGTAGAGCAAGGAGTGGATTTTATATTGAGTAAATCTTCCATTTTTATAAAAATTATCTCGCAAAAATAAGACAATTTAAGGAAGCGAAAGTTAGTGGAATGTCAAGAGTTTGGCATAATAAGAAAGCTGTAAGATTTTTGAAACCCAACAGCTTTCCTATAAATCTCTAAATCCTTTTAATCAAATCAGAAATACAAATAATTCAGCACTATCTGCGGGAAAATACCAATCAGTATAATTACGATAGCAAGTGCAACCACGAGTATTTTGAACGTTTTACTTACTTCAAACTTAAACGCAGGTGTGCCGTCTTTGAAATACATCGCCTGTATTACGCGGAAATAATAATATACGCTGATTGCTGCGAATATCATTCCTACAATTGCCAGCCACATAAATCCCGCCGTTTGCATTACAGATGAAATCATGTAATACTTTGCAAAGAAACCGGCAGTTAATGGAATACCAGCCAATGACAATAAGAAAATGGTATTTGCAAATGCAAGCGCCGGCTGCGTTTTAGCCAAGCCGTTGTACCCGTCAAAAGTATAATCCTGCAATTTTGCAAGAATAGAAAATATGCCGATTGTCGCAAAGCTATAAGCAATAGCATACAACAAAATACCCTCCTGCGAAGTGGTGTTCTGCGTAAGCAAAGCAAACAACATAAAACCTGCTTGCGCAATAGAAGAATAAGCCAACATTCGTTTTACACTTTGCTGGAATACCGCTGTAATATTACCAAAAACCAATGTTGCAATAATAATAATCGCAAACACCAATTTCCAATCAACGCCAAATATTTTGTTCGCATCAACTACCGTTTGCGGTTCAAGTTCGACAAACAACCGGATAAATGCAATAAATGCTGCGGATTTTACAACCGTTGCCATGAAGGAAGTAAACACGCTTGGCGAACCATCATAAACATCCGGTGTCCAGAAATGAAACGGTGCAGCCGAAACTTTAAAACACATGGAAACCAGCAACAGCAACGCTCCCGCAACCGTTAAAAAAGACATGGAATGCGCAGCTCCGCTAAATTCGGCTTTCTCCGCCATAGCATGAATTGCAAAACTTCCTGTGCCGCCATAAATAAGCGCAATGCCCATCAGCATTAAGCCCGTGGAGAACGAACCCATTAAAAAATACTTCAGCGCGGCTTCATTGCTTTTTAAATTCAGCTTGCGCGAACCTGTGAGAATGTATAAAGGAATAGACAAAATTTCTATACCGATAAACAACATCAGCAAGTTGTTGAACGAAGTGAGAACGAATACGCCACACAATACAAAGAATATTAATGCAAAATATTCCGCCACGTAATTTCCTACGTGTTCAATTTCTTTCCCCGAAAGCAATACATAAACGAATGTACAAATAATCGCAAGCGAATTAAAATATAATCCAAACTTGTCGAACTTCAGCATATCATGCAAAGGAATCTGAAACGCAGGCTGTCCATAGGTTTCACAGATATTTGCGAGTAATAAAACAACCAATCCTACGAGCGCAACAAATTTATACGACTTTGTATTTTTTACAAATGCGCTGCAAAACATCATTACTACACCCAGAATTGCCGACAATATAATTGCGTTCATAATCTTATATCAGTTCAATTTTTTTATTCTAATTCAAAATCATATTTGAGATTGCCACGCTCGTTCCTCGCTCGCAATGACGTGCGGCGTGTTCCTCTTTCTTCTTTGTGTTTCCTTTGTGTCTTCGTATCTTTGTGGTTCAAACAAATTTTCTTAATCACTCAAATCCCACAAATCACAGTTCAGACAATTGCCTTTATATCTTTTACCAACTCCAAAATCGGATGCGGATAAACACCTAAAACAATAATGATGATTGCAATCACGATTAAAGTAAAGTTTGTATTTACCGATGCTTCCGTTGTATTTTGTGTGTGCGAAGAAACCTCGCCGTAAAATATTTTTGCCATTGCGCCGAGCGAATAAACCGCCACCAGAATAATGCTGATGCCCGCAATCACAGCCGCCCAAATATTGTAACGGAACAATCCGTTGAACATCAAAAACTCGCCGATGAACGCATTGGTCAAAGGCAATGCCACATTTGCCAAAGTCATTACCATAAACAAAATTGCCAATACAGGCGCTTTTGTTGCAAGTCCGCCAAGCTCGCTGAATTTGCGCGTTCCTGTTTGTTGTTCAATTGCATTTGCTACAATCCACAAACCAATCACGTTGATACCATGATTGAACATTTGCAACAGCACGCCTTGTAAACCTATTTCCTGCAAAGAAAAAATTGCCGCGCACATCAAACCGATATGTGCAATGGATGAATAAGCAATTAATCTTTTTATATCGTCTTGTTTAATGGCAATCAGCGAAGCATATAAAATTCCGATGATAGAAAAAATAATAATGATATGGTTGAAATGTTTTACTGCATCTGGAAATAAAGGCAATACAAAACGAATCACAGCATACAATCCCATTTTTACCATCACGCCGCTGAGTATCGCGGTTACAGGCGTTGGCGATTGTTCATACGCATCGGGCTGCCATGTGTGTAAAGGAAATATTGGCATCTTAATCGCAAACGCAATGAAGAATAACCAGAACGCCACATTTTGTTCTGCAGCAGATAATTTTATATGGTAGAAAGAACTTAACGCAAAACTGTGTTCGGGATTTTTGAAATACAAATACAAAATGCCAACAAGCATGATAACCGAACCGAGAAATGTATAAACGAAAAATTTAAACGTAGACTGAATTCTTTTGTTGCCGCCGTATTGCGATGAAAGAAAATAGGCAGGAATCAAAGCGAGTTCCCAAAAGAAATAAAACAACAAAACATCCGAAGATAAAAATACGCCCATCAAACCCGCTTGCATCAACAACATTAATCCATAAAAATTATTAGGCTTTGCATAATGATTGTCGAGTGAAGATGAAAAAACAAAAGGAAACGCAAGCGCAGTCAATAACACAAGCATCTTTGCCATGCCATCCAATGATAAAGAAAAACTGCTGCCTAATTGCGGCAACCATTGCGCTTCAAAGCCGTGCGTTTTGCTGCAAGAGATCGCGCCAAGCGTTATGAAAAAAGTAACCGCCGAAGCAAGCAATGAAAAAACTTTTACCGCTTTATCATTTGAAATAAAGAAAGAAATTAATCCCGCAATTACGGGAATAAGGATAAGTAAAACTATCATATCAAATTTTAAAATCTCTTTACAAAACTATTATTGTCTCTGTGTACCCCTGTGTTTTCTGTGATAAAAATTCCTACTTAAAAATCAATCCAAGAAAATGCAGCACATACGCCTGATTCCAGAATATCACAAACAGCACCACAAGCGAACCCACCATCATCAAAATATATCCGCCCACTTGCCCGCTTTGCACCAGACGCAGTTTGCGCGATGAATACTGAATGAATTTTCCGACACCGTTTACAATGCCATCAATAAATGATTTATCAAAATTTTTAAAGAACGATGCCAAAGCCAGCAACGGCGAAACGATGATTGCATTATACAATTCATCCACATACCATTTGTTTTCCAAAACCTTTGCAAGCCCTGTTGTTTCCGTGTTTTTGTTTTCGTATTTAGAAAATTTCGTCCATGCCCAAATGATAGAGCCGAGAATCAAAACAGTGGAAATAACCATTAATAAAATTTCAGTCGAATGTTCAACTTCGTTCAAATGCTGCAATGGTTTCGACGCCGTAAAAATCGGCGCTAAGAATTTGCCGAGCAAATGTGCATCGGGAGCAAACACATCTGGAATACCGAAAAAACCTGCAACCACAGCGAGTATTGCCAAAACAATCAAAGGAATAGTCATTGCGCTTGGGCTTTCATGCAAATGATGTTCCTGTTCGTGTGTACCTCTGAACTTTCCAAGAAAAGTCATCGCATAAATACGGAACATATAAAATGCTGTGAGCAACGCGCCGAACAATCCGAAATAATATAACACGGGATTGCTTGCATAAGCCGCGCTCAATATTTCATCTTTGGAAAAGAAGCCCGAAAACGGCGGCACGCCTGCAATTGCGAAGCAAGCCAGCAAAAATGTAATGTGCGTAATCGGCATAAATTTTTTCAGTCCGCCCATTTTTCTTGAGTCTTGTTCGCCGCCCATCGCGTGAATTACAGAACCTGCGCCCAAGAATAACAATGCTTTAAAGAAAGCGTGAGTCATCACATGGAAAATCGCGCCTGTGTATGCGCCAACACCAAGCCCCAAAAACATATAGCCCAATTGGCTCACGGTTGAATAAGCCAATACTTTTTTAATATCATTTTGCTGAACCGCAATCGTCGCTGCAAACACAGCCGTTGCTACACCGATGATAGCAATTATTTGATTTGTGCAAGGAGCTAAAACATATAACAAGTTGCTGCGAACAATCATGTAGATACCAGCCGTAACCATTGTTGCCGCGTGTATCAATGCGGAAACAGGCGTGGGACCTGCCATTGCATCGGGCAACCAAGTGTATAAAGGAATTTGCGCACTCTTTCCTGTTGCACCTACAAACAATAATAATGTAATCGCCGTAATTTCTTTAGGCGTGAATTTTGCAAGTGATGCTTGTGTAAAAACTTCGCTGTAAGTCAATGTTCCGAGCTTGGATAAAATCCAGAACAAAGCAATCAAAAATCCTAAATCGCCGATGCGGTTCATCACAAAGGCTTTCTTTGCCGCATAAGTATAATTGGTATTTTTAAACCAATAACCAATCAGTAAATAAGAACACAGACCAACGCCTTCCCAACCGATGAACATGATTAAATAATTCGCGCCCATTACGAGCAACAACATGGAAAACACGAACAAGTTGAGATAAGAAAAATATCTTGCGAAATGCGGCGCAGTTTCATCGTGCATATACGACGTTGAATACAAATGAATGAGAAAACCGACACCTGTAATAATCAATAAAAACAAAGAAGATAATTGGTCAATCTGAAACGCAAAAGGAATTTTGAAACCCGCAACATTGATAAAATCGAAATAAGCTGCAACGCCCGAATTGCCTGCCTTCACATCGAAAAACAACACAAGGCTTACAATAAATGATAACAACAACGCGCCGCAACCAACAAATCCTACGGCAGCTTTGCTCAGTTGTTTGCGCAACAATCCGTTAATCAAAAATCCTACAAGCGGAAATAAAGGTACTAAGTATGCTAAGTTCATAAGCCCCTGTCCCCTAAAGGGGAATTTTTTAATTACGATTTATAAATATTTTCTGCCCAACTCTAACTCCCCTTTAGGGGACGAGGGCTAATTCTTCAGTCTGTTCAAAAAATTAATATCCACCGAATGCGTATTTCTGTACATCATCACAATAATAGCCAAGCCCACGCTTACTTCCGCCGCCGCAACTACCATTACGAAAAACACAAAAAGCTGTCCGTCAATGCCCGCTAAAGGATTATTCGGCAAAGCCGCGTGTGTTTTGGAAAACGCTACAAGTAACAAATTTGCCGCATTCAGCATCAGCTCAATGCACATAAAAATAATGATTGCATTGCGGCGAATCAATACACCCAATACGCCGATACAAAACAGCGTTACAGCTAAAGCGATATAATATTGAATAGGCATCTTCTCAATGAATAATTAATAATGAACAATTAATAATTTAATCCCATTTGTAAATCCTGCTAATCTTTCAAATCCTATAAATCATGGTTCGGAAGACTAATCTTTCTTTCCAATCACAACCGCGCCGACCATTGCGCTTAAAAATAATACACTGCAAATTTCAAACGGCAACGCATACTGCGTAAACAACACGCTTCCCAGATTTTTAATCAACCCGATATTTCCTGTATTATAGGTTGCCGTTACTTTTTGTTTTCCTAATTGTTCCGTGTAAGTTCTCACAACAGAAATCAAAATCCACAACAACATTCCTGCGGAAACAACGCCTGCCAATTTCATCCATAAATTCCCTCTCGGTTCTGTATTTGAGTTCAGATTCATTAGCATAAGAACGAATAAGAACAACACCATAATCGCGCCTGCATATACAATGATATTTACAATCGCGAGGAACTGTGCGTTCAACAAAATATAATGTCCCGAAATAGTAAAGAAAGTTGCCACCAGCCACAATACGCTGTGGACAGGATTTTTGCTCACGATGACCATGATGGCGCAGAAAATCGTCAGCACACTAAGAATCGCAAAAAGTATCGTATTAATTCCCATTATTTAGTTTTCAAATTTTCTTAAACGAAATATTTAGTCGTGAAATGAATTTGCTGTTGTAGGTTTGTTTTTGCCCAACGCCTTTTCGTAATCTTCTTTTTCCGTATTCGGGTTCGGTATCAGCAAATCATCTTTTGCATACACGAATTTCTTGCGCGCATAATCCGCAGGCGTAAAGGTTTCACTTAAATAAATCGCATCTTTCGGACAAGCCTCTTCACACAATCCGCAGAAGATGCAACGCAGCATATTGATTTCATATTTTGCCGCATATTTTTCTTCACGATACAGATTTTCTTCGCCGTCCAGTCTTTCAGCAGCTTCCATCGTAATCGCTTCCGCAGGGCAAGCCAATGCACACAATCCGCAAGCCGTGCATCTTTCACGTCCTTCTTCGTCGCGGTTCAGCACGTGCAACCCCCTGAACACAGGACTGAACGGGCGTTCCACTTCAGGAAAAGAATACGTCGCTTTTTTCTTGACAAAATGTTTTGCGGTAATTGCCATGCCTTTCAAAATCGCAGGCAAGTAAAGGCTTTCCGCAAAAGTCATCGGGCTTCTGTTTACATTTTCCGCTCTGTTCGTTAAACTCTGCATATCAAATTTCTTTTAAAATATTTTCTATAGCCGGCTCAAGAGTTGGAATATTTTGCTGAACAATTTTCCAAACAACCGTCCAATCAATTCCATTATAATGATGGATATACAAATGTCTTGTATCAATCATTTTTCGCCATTCTATTTTGTCATATTTTTCTATTATTGTATTGCTCAAATTGTTCGCAGCTTCTCCAATTATTTCAATATGCTTTTGTATTGCATACTTCAATAAGTCATCTCTGTAAAAATCATCCTCGGTTTTATGCTGCGTATATTTCAAGATAAAATTTACCGAATCCAGAATATGTTCTAACCTTTCTTTATCATTGTTTTTCATAAAGCAAAAATTTTTCTTTATTAATCCGCTTTATAAAATTCCAATTACTGGTATGTTCAGGTTTTTCAACGTTGGTAATTACATCCACGTTGTTTTGAAATTTTTTTTGTAAATCTCCCGACCAACCTAAAATACTCCAATCTATTTTTTGGGTTTTGTCTAAATCTATCAATAAATCTACATCACTCTCATTTGCCGCTTCATTGCGCGCATAACTGCCGAACAAAAATACCTTTTTCACAGGCTTATCTTTAAAATAATCCTGCACGGTTTCTTTTATTTGTTCAATAGTTAATACCATTTTATTTACAATTTGGGCGTGCTTCCATAATTCAGTCATTATCAAATTTTATTTATGCAACCACAAAATTACCACAGCCGTAATCAACATATTTGCCAAAGCCAAAGGCAATAATTTTTTCCAACCCAAATTCATCAATTGGTCGTAACGGAAACGCGGAATTGTCCAACGCACCCACATAAACAAAAAGATGAAGAATACCACTTTTGCCATCAACACAATAATACCAATCAACGCTGAAAAATTCGCAGAATGATTGGCAGGATTAAAGAATGGTAAATCATATCCGCCGAAATACATCGTTGCCATTACAGCGCTTGAGATGAACATATTCACATATTCCGCGAACAAATAAAATCCCATTTTCATGGAAGAATATTCCTGATGATAACCCATGTTCAATTCGTTTTCCGCTTCCGACAAATCGAACGGCGTGCGGTTACATTCCGCAAACGCGCATACAAGAAATATTATAAATCCCAACGGCTGATACACCACATTCCACACATGACCAACCTGTTGTTCAACAATAGTTTTCAAACTCAAAGAACCTGTAAGCATCAGCAACGCAATCAACGACATTCCCATTGCCAATTCGTAACTGATTGCCTGCGACGCGCCGCGCAAAGCAGCCATCAAAGAAAATTTATTGTTCGATGCCCAGCCGCCAATCATAATACCGTAAACACCCAAACTTACTACACCAAACACATATAAAATTCCAATGTTTACGTCGGCAATTTGCAGAGGCACAATTCTTTTTCCAATTTCCAAATGATTGCCCCAAGGAATTACGGCACTTGTAATCAACGCAGCAGTCATTGCCATTGCAGGACCTAAAATGAAAAGCCATTTGTTCGCAGAGTTCGGCGTAATTTCTTCTTTAAAAATTAATTTCGCGCCGTCTGCTAAAGGTTGCAGCAAACCGAAAGGACCCGCGCGATTCGGACCAAGCCTGTCCTGAAAAAACGCCGCCACCTTGCGTTCCGCCCAAGTGGAATACAAAGCGATTCCTAAACTCGCAAGTACAACGACTACGACTAAAATTAATTTTTCAATAATCAACGCCCAATCAATAGCTAATAAAGTCATCTGAATATCTTAAAAATTATTGCTTCTTTATTGTTTAAAATCCGTCGAATGTGCAGGACCTTCAATCAAACTCAAATCCCTGTTTTTCTCATTAACCTTGCTCACATCATGAATATCGAGGAACAAACGTGGCTTCTTACCAATCACTTCGTCAATCGTTTCTTTCGGTATTACTTCATCAAAATATTTATTCTGATTAATGACTGAATGGCGACTGATTTCTGCAACGCCTTCAATTGTCCAATCGCTCGTCTTCTTTTTATCAAAACGGCATTCATTGCAAATCCAGTCTTCCACTTCGCCCCATTGGTCTTTGCGTGCCGTTACGCGGAAAACCTCATCGCCACGATTCCAAATCGTAACTTTTCCGCTGCAAGTAGGACAATCACGATGCGCATACAAAGGCTTCAAAAACCACACACGATTTTTGAAACGGAATGTTCTATCCGTGAGCGCGCCTACGGGACAAACATCAATAATATTTCCGATAAATTCATTGTCCAGCGCTTCGTCTAAATAAGATGCAATTTGCGCATGGTCGCCTCTGTCCACAACACCGTGTTCGCGTTTCTTCGTCAGTTGGTCGGCGGTCATCACGCAGCGATAGCAAAGAATACAACGCGTCATGTGCAACTGGATTTTATCGCCGAGATTATGCTTCGGAAAAGTACGGCGCTGAAACTCGTAACGGGTTTGTTGCTTCCCGTTATCATAACCCAAGTCCTGCAATTTACATTCGCCTGCTTGGTCACAAATCGGGCAATCCAAAGGATGATTGAGTAACAAAAATTCCACTACGCCGGCACGAGCATCTTTCACTCTGTCGGAAGTAATGTTTTTTACTTCCATGCCATCCATCACGGTTGTACGGCAGCTTGCCACGAGCTTCGGCATCGGGCGCGGGTCTTTTTCAGAACCTTTGCTTACTTCCACCAAACAGGTGCGGCACTTACCGCCGCTGCCTTTCAGCTTGCTGTAATAGCACATCGTAGGCGGTGCAACATCGCCGCCAATCTTGCGCGCCGCTTCCAATATCGTAGTTCCCGCAGGAACTTCTACGGTAATATTGTCTATTGTTACTTTAAATTGTGGTACGTCAGCCATGTTTATAAATTTTCACGCCAAGATACAAAGAAGCAAAGGCGCAATTTTATAATCCGTTTACTATTCTATGAAATCCGTCTTTCAATAAATCCACATTAAAATTAATAAGTAATCCTAATTTATAATTCGTCAATTTCAAATAAGTAATCACTTGTTTATAGTGAACTTTAGCCAATTCTTCAACGGACTTTAATTCAACAATTACCTTATTTTCTACTATCAAATCTGCCCGAAATCCAACTTCCATTTTTATTTCTTCATGAATAACAGGAATTGGTTTTTGTCTTTCAATATACAAACTTTTCTTCGCTAATTCATAACTCAAAATTTCTTCATACACACTCTCAAACATTCCGGGACCATAGTTGCGATGCAATTCCAAAGAAGTTTCAAAAACAATTTTTGCTATTTCATTTTCTGTCATAACTACAATTATTTTTTTATTGCGTCTTTGCTCCCCTGCGTCCTTGTGTGAAAAACCTACGCTACGACTTCCAACGGGTCTGCGTAATGCGCTATTCCATAATTACGTACTTGCGATTCTTCGGGATTCAGCACGTGCCATTCAAACTCATCCCTGAAATGACGAATCGCCGCCGCAACGGGCCAAGCCGCCGCATCGCCGAGCGGACAAATCGTATTGCCTTCAATTCTGCGCTGAATATCCCACAACAAATCTATATCGCTTAACTTGCCTTGTCCCTTTTCTATCTTGTATAAAATTTTCTCCATCCAGCCCGTTCCTTCGCGGCAAGGCGAACATTGCCCGCAACTTTCGTGGCGGTAAAAACGAGCTAATGTGTAAGTATGTTTTACTACGCATTGGTCTTCGTCCAACACAATGAAACCGCCCGAACCCAACATCGTTCCTGTCTGAAAACCGCCGTCGGAAAGGCTCTCGTAATTCATCAATCTCGTTTCGCCTTTTGCTGTTTTCAACAATAAATTTGCCGGCAAGATAGGCACTGATGAACCGCCGGGAATGCAGGCTTTTAATTTCTTTCCTTTCGGAATACCGCCACACCATTCATCGCCGTAAATAAAATCTTCGACAGATAAATCGAAAGGTATTTCATAAACGCCCGGCTTATTAATATTACCGCAAGCGGAAATTAATTTTGTGCCCGTTGATTTTCCCACGCCGATTTTTCCGTATTCTTCGCCGCCTAACATTATGATAGGAGAAACCGTCGCAATAGTTTCCACGTTGTTTACCACCGTCGGACGCATCCATGCGCCTTGCACCGCAGGAAACGGCGGCTTGATGCGCGGATTGCCGCGTTTGCCTTCGAGGCTTTCAATCAACGCAGTCTCTTCTCCACAGATATAAGCGCCCGCACCGCGATGAACATATATCTCACAATCAAAACCGCTGCCTAAAATATTTTTACCGAGATAACCCGCCGCTTTTGCCTCGGCAATGGCTTGTTCGAGAATATCGGGAATCCATGAATATTCGCCGCGAATGTAGATATAGCTTGTGTTTGAGCCGAGCGCATAAGACGAAATAATCATTCCTTCAATAAACAGATGCGGCAAAAATTCCATCAAATATCTGTCCTTGAAAGTGCCGGGTTCAGATTCATCTGCATTGCACACCAAATGGCGCGGAACGCCTTCGGGCTTTGCAATGAAACTCCATTTTAATCCCGTTGGGAAACCTGCACCGCCGCGACCGCGCAAGCCGCTTTTCTTTACTTCTTCCACAATTTCCTCGGGCGACATTTTCAATGCTTTTTCCACGCTTTGATAGCCGCCGTTTTTCTTCCAAACATCGTAATAGCGAATGCCTTCTATATGTGCTTTATCTAAAAGTAATTTCATGTTTCAAAGTCAAAAGTAAAAATTCAAAAAAGATGATTTTATGCTTCCTGCTTATTTTTATATTTCTTCCACCCAACATAATAATTAACTGCACTTGTAATTATTATTGCAAAAACAGATAATGAAACAAAACGAGATTTTTCATTCCACAACAAATATGTGCCGCCTCCCCAAAGAATAAGAGCAACAATAAACCAAATCGTTTGTATTTTGGTATTGCGTTTTGAGTATTTCGCTTCAACCGGTATGTTGTTTTTGAAATTCATCGTTTTCAATTTTATTTCAATGGTTCTATTTTTATAAAATTCCCATTGCCTTTTTCGCTCAGGTTTTTCCAATTTTGCATTAATTCATTTTGATGCACGCTTGCCCACTCAACAACAAGCGACAGCGCTTTTGGCGGCAAATTTCCGACTTCAATTCCTAAATCTTCAATCCTGATTTGCGCAGAAAATTCGCCATATTCAGCATGAAAATGCGGCGGCACATGGTCGCCAAAATACATCTTAATCAGAATACCGTAAAAGCTGCTTATTACCGGCATATTCTTCAAAAGTTTTACCGATTAATTTTAAATAGAATGCATCCGGGTCCATATCAATATCCTCATTCCATTCAATTTTTTTATCGCTTGTTATCGTAAAATGTTTAAAATTATTTTCATCGTTCCAATATTGAAAAACACCTTTGCCTTTCCATGCGCTTAAATCAATCATTCCTTTTATTCCGTCTTCAAATTCGACAAGAAGATTATATCCGGGTAATGCCGTAGCCGATTTTAAATATGGAATTATATTTTTCATTATTACCATTTTTTAATCATCAATTTTTGCTATTCCTGCTTTGCATTCTTCAATCAAGGCATCCACTTTTTCTTTAGTCAAATGCTCGCGGTAAAATTTCCCCAACTGCATCATCGGTGCATAACCGCAAGCACCGAGGCATTCCGCAGGCTTCAGCGTGAACAATCCGTCTGCCGTAGTTTCGCCGGGTTTAATTCCTAATCTGTCTTCGATGTATTGAATAATGTCATCACTTCCGTTGAGCATACAAGGTCCTGTTTGGCAAACTTCCAATACATATTTGCCCACGGGCTTTGTGTTAAACATGGTGTAGAACGTTGCTACTTCATACACTTCCACAGGAAGAATGTTCAACAAACTTGCAACGTAATCCATTGTCTCAGGGCTTAACCAACCGCCAAATTCTTTCTGCGCCAAATGTAACACGGGAATCAACGCACTTTTTTGTTTCCCTTCGGGATAACGCGCAATGATTTCGTTTACCTTGTTTAATTTATCTTCTGAAAACTGAATAGTCATTTTTGATTCATTCTTTTTCTCAAAATTTTTTCTAAAACTTCTGCATCCGCCAAATCTTTCAATCTGCCGCTTGCTTTTTTATTTTGAATTAATTCGTTGATATGAATACAACGAACTTTAAAATCTTCTTCTTCATAAATGTGGCTGCCGTTGTATGCTTCCTCGAAACCAACGCCTGTTATACTTGTCAGAATATCGATTCTAAACGGCGGACGTCCAATCATTACCACATTATCTTTCTTTAAAAAATCTTCTTTTACAAATCCTATTGCCGAACCCAAAAACTCTTTTATAACATTTATAATTTTCTCTGCGTTTTTTTCCGATATTTCTACAAAGAAATCAATGTCGCTCGTTGTTCTTCCATAGCCTTCAAATATAACCACCCATCCGCCAACAAGCACATACTTTACCTCATGCTTATTGAGAAGATTGATAAAATCACTAAAGTTTTCATTCAATATCATCTCTGTCTTCGGTTAATAATGCTATTCTAAAAACAGGCTCTACTTTATCATGATTTTCATATTCCTTATTCCAAATCATTTTGCGCAATTGCTCTACGTTTCTTGCGCTATCACTCCACTTTACAGATGCGTAATATTCAATTTCATTTTCTTCAGCCTCTTCAACTGTTCCTTTCCAAATTATATTTTCCATAAAATGAATTTTAATGAAAACAATTTATTCACTCTGCTCTCAATTTGTAAATTATCACATTTGCATATTTGCACATTTCCTACGCATCCATTTCGCCCGCTATCAAATTCAGGCTGCTCATTACCAACACCGCATCGCTTATCATCGCGCCTTTTGTAATTTCGGAAAAAGCCTGATAATAAATAAAGCATGGTCTGCGGAAATGCAGTCTGTAGGGCGTTCTTCCGCCATCACTGATTAAATAAAATCCTAATTCGCCATTCGCGCCTTCCACAGCATTATACACTTCGCCCGCAGGCATTTCGGTTTCGCCCATCACGATTTTGAAATGGTAAATAAGCGCTTCCATTTTTGTATAAACATCGGCTTTCTTCGGCAAATAATAATCGGGCGCATCGGCATGAAATACTTCCGCTTCTTCGCCTTTAAACTCCTGAACCTTTTGATAAGCCTGAGAAATAATGCTGAGCGATTCCCACATTTCTTTGTTGCGCACCAAAAATCTATCGTAACAATCGCCTGTTGTACCAACAGGAATTGTGAAATTAAAATCTTCGTAACTGCTGTACGGCGTATGCACGCGCACATCGTAATCCACACCCGCAGCACGAAGATTCGGTCCTGTGAAACCGTAGTTTAACGCGCGTTCCGCAGAGATTGGACCAGCACCGATACAACGTTCCATGAAAATGCGATTGCGTGTTGCAAGATTCTCAAATTCTTTTAATGCTTTAGGATATTCTCTTAAAAACTTTTCGATTTTCTTCCAAGCCGTATCGCTGAAATTTCTTTCAAATCCGCCGATGCGACCAATGGTTGTTGTGAGGCGTGAACCGCAGATTTCTTCGTAAATTTCATAAATGAGTTCGCGGTATTGCATCACGTAAGTAAACGGTGTAAGACCGCCCGCGTCCACCACCATAATGGAATTACAAATCAAATGGTCGGCAATGCGTGCAAGTTCCATAATGATGACGCGCATATAATCCACACGCTTGGGTGTTTTGATACCGAGCAATTTCTCACAGGTCAAATGCCAGCCCATATTGTTAATCGGGCTGCTGCAATAATTCAATCTGTCGGTCAGCGGCGTGATTTGATACAAAGACCTGCGCTCTGCAATTTTTTCAAACGCGCGATGAATGTAACCAACTGTTTGCTCCGACGATACGATGCGCTCGCCGTCCACTTCCAGGATATTCTGAAACACGCCGTGTGTCGCAGGATGCGTGGGTCCGAGGTTTAACGTAGTCGTTGTTTTCTCGATAGAACCATCGGGAAGTTTTATATTGTGTTGTATGAGTTCGTCTGTCATTATTGCTTAAATAAATCAGAAGATATTATTCAATTCTTTTTCAAGGCTTTAATTATAACTCCCGCCTCTGCCAAACATTTCATCGTCCTTATCCGTGCGACTTTGGTCTTCCAATGGATATTCTTTCCGCAAGGGAAAATAATCCATTTCTTCTACATTCATAATACGCTTCAGATTCGGATGATTTACAAAATTCACTCCGTAAAAATCGTACGCTTCACGCTCCTGCCAGTTGGCAGATTCAAACAAAACCGTTGCTGTTGCAATATCCGGTTTTTCAATGCCGATAAAGCATTTGAAACGCAAACGCACATTGTCTACCAAATTGTGCAAGTGATAAACAACAGCTAATTCGCGACCTTTCTCGTTCGGATAATGAACTACGGTAACATCCGTGAGAAAACGGAATTTTAAATCCGCGTCGTCAAACAAAAATTGTAATAACGCAATATTGTTATCGGCAGGGGTTTCAAAAGTCAAGAAGCCATAAGGCTCCGAAAAATTGGAAACCTTATCTCCGAATTTCGCTATGATTTTTTCCTGAATGCTTTCGTTCGTCATAATAAATTATTGAATGCCGTAGCTTCCCATCAATGCTTTGTAGTGCTCGCTGTTTCTGCGACGCAAACTTTCCTTCCCGACCAAATCCTGAATGCGCATAAAGCCATCCAAAATTGCTTCGGGACGCGGCGGGCAGCCCGGAACATACACATCCACGGGAACAACCTGGTCAATTCCCTGCAACACAGAATAGGTATCGAAAATTCCACCCGAAGATGCACAAGCGCCCACAGCCATTACCCAACGCGGCTCCGCCATTTGCATATAAACCTGCCGAACAATCGGCGCCATTTTTTTCGCGATTGTTCCCATAACCATCAGCAAATCGCACTGGCGCGGCGTAAAAGCCATACGTTCTGCACCAAAACGCGCCAAATCGTAAGTAGCTGCTGCTGTTGCCATAAATTCGATACCACAACAAGATGTAGCAAATGGAAGAGGCCAAATGGAATTTTTTCTGCCGAGCGCGACTACGCTTTCGAGGCTTGTAGCAAAATAACCTTCGCCTTCCAACCCTGCGGGCATTTCGGCTAAGGCAATATTATCGTGTATATCGGTTTGCTTTGGATGAATATTAAATCGTACGGGACGTGCCATGTCTTACTCTTTTTGTAATGCTGCGCAAATTCACGCTTCAATAAAACCACAATTGAGGTACAAATGTAGTGCACTCTTTGAAATAATGACAATTTTTTGACCAAAAACTAACAGCAATGACATCATAGGTTTATCCGAACGTAGTCTCCGTAAGTATTACAGCCTAAATCATCATTCATATAAAATTTTTATTAACTGCAATATATAAAACGCTCACTGGGGAGCTTTGAAGAAAATTTACCATTTGCCGCGCTCATATTGCGACGCCCATTTTACTTCATATCCAAGTTCGTGCGCAGCACGCAGCGGGAAGAACGGGTCGCGAATCAGTTGCCTTGCCAAAGAAATAATATCCGCCTGTCCTGTTTCTATAATTTTATTTGCCTGCTCAACTCCGGTAATTAAACCGACCGCGCCGGTAAGAATGCCTGTTTTTCGTACGGCTTCGGCATATTCCACCTGATAGCCGGGACCCACAGGAATATTGGCACGAGGCACATTTCCGCCGCCGGAACAATCAATTAAATCTACCCCCTTGTTTTTTAATATTTGTGCCAGCGCTACGGAGTCGTCCTTATTCCAACCACCTTCCGTCCATTCGGTGGAGGACATTCTTACAAGTAAAGGATTTTCTGCCCAAACAGATTGTACATTTTCAATTACTTCAAGCAACAAACGAATACGATTTTCAAACGAGCCGCCGTACTCATCGGTACGCCTGTTGCTCAACGGCGACATAAATTCGTGCAGCAAATAACCATGTGCGGCATGAATCATAATTACTTTAAAACCTGCTTCTTTAGCACGTTGCGCGGCAGCTTTAAAATCGGCTTTCACTTTTTCGATGCCCGCCAAATCCAGTTCCAACGGCGCTTCTTCCGTTTCCAAAAAAGGAATAGCGCTTGGCGCAACGGTTTTCCATCCGTTCGGCTGGTTGGAAGCGATTTGCGCACCGCCTTCCCAAGGTCGCAGATGGCTTGCTTTTCGTCCGGCATGCGCCAATTGAACACCGGCGACAGAATCATATTCGTGAATAAAATCTACGATTTTTTTCAAGCCTTCAATGTGTTCATTTTTCCAGATGCCCAAATCCCAAGGCGTGATGCGCCCTTCGGGCGAAACGGCTGTTGCTTCAAATGTTATCAAAGCTGCACCGCCAAGTGCGTAATTGCCATAATGAACAGTATGCCAAGTAGTTGCAAAACCATCTTCTGCGGAATACTGGCACATGGGCGCAACGGCAATCCTGTTTTTCAGTTCAATGTTTTTTATTTGTAAAGGAGAAAATAAATGAGGCATATTTTATTTGATTTATGTTAGAAAAATGATTTGCTTCAACAAAATTACATCACAAACTTGTAGCAAATTTGAAGAAGCATTAACGCCCGAAACCGGGCAAGTATTCTTTCACTTTTCTTTTGCGATAAATTAACCCTCAGTTGTTTTCCTGTAACAAAAGCTAATGTATGTTTGCACCCGATTTTGATTCAAAAGACCGGGATGATTTTCATTTGTAACCTGTGAAATCATCCCGGCACTATTTTAAGTATGGTATAAGCTCATTTGAAAAATTCTTAACAAGAACATAATATTGTCGTACCTTAGTTCCCAAACATTTTTCCGTAAAAAACTGAATACCAAACGTGGATAAACAGGCGACTATAAAGGAAATTGCAAAACAACTAAACGTTTCTATCTCAACCGTGTCAAGAGCGCTTCACGACCATCCGAGTATTGGGCTGCGGACAAAAACGCGCGTGAAAGAAGTAGCGAAAGAATTGAATTATCAGCCGAATCTTGCGGCTATTCAATTTAAAATGGGAAAGACATTTACACTGGGCGTAATTATCCCCGAACTGACTGAAAACTTCTTTTCAAAAGCCATCAGCGGTATTGAAGATATGGCGCTGGAAAATAATTACACCGTACTTTTCGGTCAAAGCCATGACGATGAAGAACGCGAAAAGCAAATATTATCAACATTTAAAAACAACAGGATTGACGGCTTGCTGGTGTCATTATCCAAATCGACCAGGAATATCGACCACTTTTTGGAGTTAAAAAAATATAACCTTCCCGTGGTATTTTTCGACCGTGTACCTAAAGAAAAAGAAGATGTATATGCTGTTTCTTGTGATTTGTTCAACAGCTCTATCAAAATTGTCGATTATTTATGGGCGCGCGGGCATAGAGATATTGCATTATTAAAAGGTCCGCAAACATTGACTGCAACCAACGAGCGAATGCGCGGTTTTATGGAAGGCTTAAGCCGTAAACGAATGAAAACAGACCCATCTTTATTTTCATCGTCCGACCTTACACCGCAAAGCAGCTGGCAAGCGATGAAAGATATTCTTTCACAAAAAAACCGTCCTACGGCGGTAATTGCGTTCAACGATTATGTGGCGCTGGATGCCATGCAATACGTGAAACGCTTTACCAATTTAAAAATTAATGAAGACATTTGTTTTGTAAGCTATTCCAATCTGCCGATGCGCGTGTATTTAGACACGCCGCCGCTTGTTTCCATTGAGCAATTTCCTTACGAGCAAGGGCGAAAAGCTACCGAAATGGTTATCGATTTAATTGCGGGAAAAACACCGGAACAAAAGCAAATCGTCCTCGACGGCGAATTAATTGAATTTGAAAATCTGGAACCAGGAAAATAGAATGATTGCCACAGATGCACGAATGGAAATTCTTATTGTAACTTAACTGAACCACATAGAAACATAGATTTTTGTTTGGAAAATAAGCATCATAGTTCGTTTAGCATTTAAAGACAATCATAGCATCTTCATCTTCGATGAAAATCTTTGTGTTGCTGTATCTTCGCTTCGATTATCTATGCAAACGCTACTGTGTCTATGTGGTTTATTTTAATTAAATTCATCCGTGCATCTGTGGCATTAAAATAAAATTATGATTGCATTTCTCAAAGGCGATTTTGTCAATAAAACTCCGGCGAATGTTATTGTAAACGTACAAGGCGTTGGCTACGATGTAAATATTAGTCTGAACACTTATTCTGCCATCAGCGAGCTACAAAACGGATTGCTTTATACGCATTTGCACATTACTGAAAACGCGCAAACTTTATATGGCTTTGCCGATATGAATGAGAAGCAGCTTTTTCTGCAACTCATTTCTGTTTCAGGTGTAGGCGCATCTACTGCGCGCATGATGCTTTCGGGCATGAAGCCTGATGAAATTATCAAAGCAATTGTACAAAGTAATACACCACAACTCGAAAAAATAAAAGGCATCGGGCGCAAAACTGCCGAGCGGTTAATTGTGGAATTGAAAGATAAATTGGCAAAATTGCACGATGCAAATATTGTCGAATCTTTACCGGCATCTTCGCGCATAGAAAGCGATGCACTGGACGCACTCATGGCTTTGGGAATTGGTCGTACAATGGCAGAAAATGTGATTAAAAAAACCTTGAAATCGACGCCGGACATCGATGGACTGGAAAATCTCATCAAACTTTCCCTGAAAAATTTATAACCTCAAACGGCTTTTATACTTTAAAAGCCGTTTTTTCGTTATTAAGACTTGAGCAATAATCGGTTGCTCTGTTTAGCGTTTGTCCCAATTGAGCAAGTTATATAGACATCTTTTTCAAAAAATCAGCCTCTCTGTCTGCTTCCTTTGCAGTTGGATGTTTGTTGCTGCTCAAAACACCGATACTTCACATTTTTACCCTTATCCTATTCACGACCGGTACGGCGACGGCTTTACATGGAAAAGCCATAACCTGTTTGATTTATCTTCCGACACTTCACTCATCCGCAGGAAAATTGTGTACGATTCTGCCACACATTCTTATTTCATTATTGAGAAAATCGACAGCATCGCATATCGCCGTCCTGTACAAATTTCACAGGCAGATTTCTTAAGACTGCAAGGACAGCGAGATGAAACAAGCTATTATGATTCGCTTTCGCGCTCCATGAGTTTGCTCAACTTTAAACAGCCTCGCCCGAAGCCGCGCGTTATTTCAAGTTTTTTCAATCGAATTTTCGGCTTAACGCCCGACGGTAAAAAAATAGATGTAACGCCCACAGGAAACATCAACTTATCGCTCGGTTATCAGGGACAAAATATCAAGAATCCGACTTTGTCGGAAAAAGCGCGCAAAACGGGAAGTTTCGATATGAATGCAGGCGCGAATATGAGCATCATTGCACAAATAGGAAACAAACTTCGCTTGCCTATTTCGTACAATACCGACGGTACATTTTCTTTCAATAATCAATTCAAATTAAATTATCAGGGCGATGACGATGCTATTCTGAAATCGTTGCAGGCAGGCAATATTTCTTTTCAATCTAAAGGAACATTGATGCCGAGTATGCAAAACCTTTTTGGCTTGGAAGCGCAACTGCATTTCGGAAAATTATTTGTTACAGGTGCAGTCGGCAGCAATCGTTCACAACGTCAATCGATAACGCTGCAAGGCGGCGGCTTAGCACAAACCATTAATATTTCGCTCGGCGATTATGACGAAAACAGGAACTTTTTATTGGGAAATTATTTCAAGGATAATTACAACAAAACCATGAGTCGGCTCCCTCTGATTAACAGTCAGGTGCGCATTCTGCGGATGGAAGTTTGGGTTACGAATGTAACAGGCGCAACTACCAATGTGCGCAGCGTTGTAGGCTTGATGGACTTGGGCGAAAATCAGCCGTACAATGGCAACGTTCATTCCATGCATTCTTTAAATGGCTTGCCCGATAACGGCGCAAATGATTTGTATTCCACTTTATTGTCCAATTCACAAAGCCGCAATCCTGCGATTGTAACGAGTATACTTACTTCGCGCGGTTTGCAGGCAGTAAACGATTTTGAACAAACTTACGCGCGAAAACTGGATTCTACGGAATATTATTACAATCCGCAGGCAGGATTTATTTCGCTGAACCAACAGCTGCAGCCCGACCAGGTTTTGGCTGTTGCTTATCAATATTCATACAACGGTCGCGTGTTTCAGGTGGGCGAATTTTCGCAAGATGTGGCGCTCGACTCCACGCAAGGCGTGCAGAAAGTTTTGTTTCTCAAATTGCTGAAAGCCACTTCGCAAAGAGTAGATTTGCCCACCTGGCAATGGATGATGAAGAACGTATATTCTTTGAATGTTTCGGGATTAGATTCGAGCAATTTCGATTTGAATGTTTATTACAATCAGCCGAGCGGCGGCACCAACCGTTACCTGCCACAGACTTCGCAGGATGTGAGCGGGAAATCGATTATTTCGATTCTCGGCGCAGACCGGCTGAACAGCCACAACGACGCTTTGCCCGACGGGCAATTTGATTTTATCAGAAACTTTACAGTGCTGCCTGCTCGCGGAAGAATTATTTTTCCTGTACTTGAACCGTTCGGTAAAGATTTAGATTCTCTAGCATATAACGGCGTTTCACAGGATGTGAAAAATCAATACATTTATTATCAACTCTACGACAGTATAAAAGCCATTGCGAATACTTATGCCAATGTCAATCGCTTCGTGTTGCAGGGGACAGTCAAAGGCTCTTCGAGTTCAACTATCAGTATCGGCGGTTCAAACATTCCGCAAGGTTCTGTTACGGTAACTGCGGGCGGGCGAACATTGCTGGAAGGCGTGGATTACACTGTAGATTATATCAACGGAACAATTCAAGTGCTTAATCAATCCATTCTGGATGCGGGAACGCCCGTAAATGTACAGTTTGAAAACAATAGCAATATCAGCACGGTACAAAGAAATTTTCTGGGCGTTCGGTTGGATTATTTAGTTAATAAAAATCTGACGCTCGGCGCAACAATGGAAAAACTTTCAGAGCAACCCTACACTTTCAAAACCAATTATGGTCAAGACCCGATAAATAATACAATGTACGGCGTAGATATGAATTATCATGCCGATTGGGACCAATTGACGCGCTGGCTCAACAAGCTGCCTTTTTATTCCACCAATGCAAAAAGCAGCATCAATATTTACGGCGAAGCGGCAATGCTGAAACCCAATCATCCAAAAATAATCGGTTCGGGCAACAATGGCAGAGTGTATATTGATGACTTTGAAAGTTCCAGCAGCGAATTTGATTTGCGTTATCCATTTACGGCATGGTCTCTGGCATCAACACCTGCGGGCAACGGATTGTTTCCAGAAGCCGATTTGGTCAATAATTTAAGCTACGGAAAAAACCGCGCGTTACTGGCTTGGTACAATATTGAACCCACTTTACAAGACAGGTCGAATACATCAAATCCTTTGTATAAAAATCTGTCGCAACTCAGCGACCCGCGTGTGCGTCCCGTGTATGAGAGCGAACTTTTTCCGAACCAAAGCACTATTTCCGCGAGCCTGCAAACGACTACATTCGATTTGTCTTTTTACCCTAACCAAAGGGGTCCGTACAACTTTACCGACGACCCCGCAAACATTGACGCCAACGGGCATTTGCTCAATCCGCAAAAACGCTGGGGCGGTATTATGCGCGCATTAGACCAAACCGATTTTGAAACGCAAAACGTTGAATACATTGAGTTTTGGATGCAAGACCCTTTTATCAAAGACCCGCAAAGCAACGGCGGGAAACTGGTTTTTGATTTGGGAAATGTGAGTGAAGACGTGCTGAAAGACGGCAAGCATATGTACGAAAATGGTTTGGCTACGCCAACTTCGCCTGCGGGCGAAGACAGCTCTTCGGTTTGGGGCGTAACGCCGGCGAATCCAATTCAACTGACCAATGCGTTCAGCAATACCGCTGCGGACAGACCTTATCAGGATGTTGGTCTTGACGGTATGGACGATGACGGCGAACGGCGCAAACAGAATGCTTATCTGCAAACATTAGCTGCGAACTTTGGTACAAATTCGCCTGTATATCTCAAAGCATCACTCGACCCTTCGGCGGATAATTATCAATGGTACCGCGACCCAAGTTTCACAAGTGCGGACGGCATTTTGACAAGATACAAGCATTACAACAATCCGCAGGGAAATTCGCCTGTGGCAACTACGTCGCAATCGGCTTCAACTACTTATCCCGACAATGAAGATTTGAACGGCGATAATACCATTAACCAGACCGAACAATATTACGAATACCAAATCAATTTAAAGCCGAACATGATGCTGACTGACAAGTACGTTGCTGATGTCCGCACCATTACGCCACGCCTTCCGAACGACAGTATTACGCAGGAACATTGGTATTTGTTCCGCATTCCCATTAAAGAATTTACCAACAAAGTCGGTTCAATTGCAGACTTCAAATCCATTCGTTTTATGCGTATGTATTTGACAGGTTTCAACGACTCTACAACAATTCGCTTTGCGGAATTAGGCTTGGTGCGCAACGCATGGCGACCTTTTACTTATGTGTTGGATACATCGGGTTCGTATCAATCTTTACCCGCAGGAAGTTCAACTACACTGACCATTACTTCCGTAAACACGCAGGATAATAGCGGCAGACAACCGATTCCTTATAAAATGCCGCCGGGCGTTCAGCAATTACAATCGTTGAACGGCGGCGGAAGCGTGAGCAATGGTTCTGTGTATTTGGAAAAAGAGCAATCGATGAGTTTACAAATACAGAATCTGCAACGCAACGATTCGCGCAGCGTATTTAAAAACATGAATCTTGATATGCGCCGTTACGGGCAAATGTCGATGTTTCTTCACGCAGAATCTGTGCCGGGTCAAACGCCTGTGAATAATAATGATTTGGTCGCCGTGATAAGAATCGGACAAGATTTTCTGGACAATTATTATGAAATAAGAATTCCTTTGCAGGTAACGCAGCCGAGCGCAACAGCAACACCGGAACAAATTTGGCCCGATGCCAATCACTTAATGGTTCAGCTACAGGATTTGGTAACACTTAAACTCAACCGCAATGCAAGCGGTGCGCCTTTGAATACCATTTACCGCGAACAAATGGGAACACAAACTTATTCCGTAAAAGGAAACCCGAATCTTGCGCAGGTAACGAGTTTTTTAGTCGGCATTGAAAATGCGCAAAACAATCAGCCTTTGGATGCCGAGGTTTGGGTGGACGAATTGTCGCTTTCGCAAATGAATGAAAAAGGCGGTTGGGCGGCGCAAGGTCGCGTGGATATGCAGCTTGCAGATTTAGGTACACTCAGCGTTTCGGCGAATACATCTACCGCAGGTTTTGGTACATTGGAACAAAATGTGAATGAACGTTCGACGAATGATATGTTCCAGTTTGACGCATCGGCAAGTATCGATGCAGGAAAATTATTTCCTAAAAAAGCAGGCTTCAGCATTCCTTTTTATGCAGGTTATAACCGTACTGTTTTAACGCCGCAATACGACCCGTACAATCAGGATGTGCTGTTCAAAGAAGAACTAAAAGGCATGACTTCCGCGCAGCGCGATTCGGCGCGAAATATTGCACAGGATTTGTCCACCACCAAAACCTTCAGCTTTACCAATGTGCGTTTTGCGCAGCCATCTATGCATCCGAAAATATGGAGCCTGAGCAATTTTGATTTTTCTTATTCTTACACGCAAACCAATCAAACCAATCCTTTGATTGAAAAAAACAGCATTACACATACTTACGGCGGACTGGGCTACACATTCAACGGACAGCCGAAATATTGGCAACCGTTCAGAAGATTGTTTCACAATAAAAGTCCTTGGCTTTCATTCATCCGCGATTTTAACCTGAATCCAACGCCGTCGCTCATGAGTTTCAGAATGACATTTGACAGGCAACAAGGCATTTACACGCCGCGCGTAGTCAATCCGTTTAATGTAAATAATCAGGTGGATTCCGTTGAATCGACCTACGATAATTATTTCAACATGACGAGAAATTACAACTTGTCGTGGAATCTTACGCGCAGTCTGAACATTGATTTTACTGCCAATAATCTTTCTGTTATAGACGAACCTTATGGTCCGTTGAACACGAAAGCCAAGAAAGATTCCGTATGGCACAACTTTTTGAAAGGCGGAAGAAATACACAGTACGCGCAAGCAGCAACGTTATCGTACAGCTTGCCGTTGAATAAATTGCCATTTGCAGATTGGATAAAAGCAGATTACAGTTACTCTGCAACTTATAATTGGATTGCGGCAAATCTGCAAGCCGTGAGTTTGGGTAATGTCATTGAAAACGGCAACAGTTCTACCATTAAAGCTGATATGGATTTCAGAAAATTGTACAACAAATCGAGATTACTGAAATCAATATTGAATACAGACGCTCAACAGCAAGCCGCGAACGAACAAAAAATGTTGCCGCAACAATCGAAAAAACTAATTGATTCATTATTAAAAAGTATTCCCAAGAAAACTGATGTAATCAAGGGTTTGAAAGGCCGCGCAAAAAGATTGGCATTGATTAAATGGCGCAGACTGAAACATGAAATTCATCTTGCCATCAAAAAAGAAAAAGCCAAGCAACACATTGAGCACACAAGTGGTGCGGTAACGACTGCTGCCCGCTTGCTCACAATGGTTAAAAGCCTAAATATTTCTTATGCACTTACCAACAACAGCCGATTGCCCGGCTACATGGATAGTACGCGGGCTTTGGGCGAAGATTTAAAAACGCGGCAACCCGGCTTCGGATATATTTTCGGGAAAATGCCTACGCGGCAATGGTTAGACGAAAAAGCACGACAGCACGTAATCTCAACAGATTCATTGTTCAACGATTTGTATAGTCAAAGCTATACAAAAATGCTGACCATCAACGCAGAGCTTGAGCCTGCAAAAGATTTGAATATTCAATTGTCGATGATGAAATCGTTCAATAAAAATTACTCCGAACTGTTTAAAGACACGGCAGGCAACGGAACATTTGAGCACTTAAACCCTTACGCAGCGGGCGGTTTCACTGTTTCGTATGCATCCTTCAAATCTCTGTTCAACAAATCATCGTCCGGCAATGTGTCCAAAACATTTACACAGTTTTCAGACTATCGTCAAATTATTTCGCAAAGATTAGCATCTGCAAATCCGTATTATCGCGGCGGAACAACCGACGACGGCTACGCAAAAGGCTATGGACGTTATGCGCAGAATGTACTGATTCCCGCATTTCTTGCGGCATACACAGGAAAATCGCCTTACACCGTAAACCTGATAACTGAAAATAATGCGAGTATGAAAACCAATCCGCTTGGCAGCATTTTCCCGTTGCCCAACTGGAGCATTAGCTATGCAGGACTTTCCCGCATCGGTAATTTGTCCAATACATTTTCCAATATCACGCTGAACAATACTTACAGCGGCACGCTTGCAATGAACAGTTTTACCAGCGCGCTCAATTTCCAGGACCCGCTGATGGTGGGAATGCCCGCATTTATTGATTCCGTTTCGGGCAATTATGTGCCGTATTTTGTAATTCCGAATATTACGATTTCGGAAAGTTTTGCTCCGCTGGTCGGCATTAATGTAACGCTTGCCAATCAAAGTACGTTTTCTTTTCAGTACGGAAAAACAAGACAGCTTTCTTTGAGTTTGGTAGATTATCAGGTAAGTGAAGTGAACACTACTTCTTATGCGCTGGATTTTAGTTTGGTAAAACACAATGCAAAATTGCCTTTCTTACCCAAACCGAAAAAACAGGCAAACGGCGTAGGCAACGATTTGACTTTCGGGTTGAACCTCGCAATGAGCGACCAGTTCAATAGCAACACCACGCTCGACCAAACGAATAATTACAGCACCGGCGGGCAAAAAGTGGTTTCCATTTCTCCTTCTATAAACTATGTACTGAACAACCGCATCAACCTGAAATTTTATTTTAACCAAACGCGTACGCTCCCCTATGTATCCACAACACCGCCGATAACCACGACCAACGCTGGTTTGCAGATAACGATGTCGCTGCAATAACCGGAGATTATTTTTTCTTCGTCCACATGGGTTTTTGTTTCAGAATTTTTTGATGAACAGGACAATTTTCGGTATGCGCGCCGGGAAGAAAACCAATGCTCATCAGAAATTCATTCACAATTTCGCCGCCGGTAAACCGGAATGTTTTCTTAAACAGCTTTACCCATTCTTCTTTAGTTTTCGGATGATGGTGTTCCAGCCATTTTTCAAACGACCCGAACTCTTTTTGCAATGCGAGAATAACGTTGGCATTTTCAATAGCGGCATTTACTTTCAGCTTGTTGCGGATAATGCCGGCATCGGCTAAAAGCCTTTCCCTGTCAGCATTTGAATAAGCAGCTATTTTTTTTATATTGAAATTATTATACGCTTTGCGGAACGACTGTTCTTTTTTCAAAATCGTTTCCCAGCTCAGTCCCGCCTGGTTTATTTCCATAATCAGCCTGCCAAATAATTCATTATCGTCATGAATGGGAAAGCCGTAATAATTATCGTGATAATTTTTGTGCAAAGCCTTTTTTTCTTCGGGTTGCATGGTTTCGATATATGCACAATATGACATGAGATTTTTGTTTTTATTTCTTACAGAATACGAATGATTTTTAAAATATCTGCGTATTTACAGCTTTTAATTAAGGTGTAAAGTTCGTTTTTCTTTTGAATAATTTTATTGAACAAATTCAACGGCTGAAAACATAATGCAGGCTAACAAAAAATAATGTGAGAATACACCTCGTTAAATTTTTCCTATTTGTACATAAGCAATATTTTTGTGCTTCTTAAAAAGTATTAGTATTGTAGCTTTTCATTGATTATTCTTGCGCACGGGCATTCATAATCATAAAGTTCCGGAAACGGCTTTTTAAGCAAAATAAGCATGGTCAAATATTTCAACGCAAAAACAAGAATGGTTTTATCTGCCTGCGCAGGTTTTTTGTTTTTGTGGATTTGCCAAGCCGGGGCGCAATCCAACGCAGCCAACAACATCCGGGCACTTACCATCCTTACCATCCGCGGAGCCAAAGATTCTGTAAATACCGACACGATTCCTGCAAGCTGGGCAATGAAAATGGATAACCGCACCCCGCAGGATATTTTCATACAAAAGCACGCGCGCCCGGTAGATGAAAGTATTTTTTCTAAAGATTCGCTGGGCATGATTGTCGATTTTAAAGCCACCGATTCCGTGATTTATCACGTAAAATCCAATATGCTGTACCTGTACAAAGATGCAGATGTGAAAGACCCTGACGATGATATAACCGCAAATACAATAGAATATAATCGAAATAACAACCAGGTAAGAGCTTACGGCAACAGCGATACTTCCAACGAAATAAGCGGCAGACCGACCATTTTACAAAAAGGCAGCAAGTCCATCATGGATACTGCGGTTTACAATATAAAAACCCAGAAAGGTATTCTTAAAAACACTTTTTACAATGAAGGCGAAATTTTTGTAAAAGCCGATATTGCCAAAAAAGTGGACAGCAATTCTATTTTCATCAAAGATGCACGGTTTACCACCTGTAATCTTGAGCCGCCGCATTTCGACTTCCATGCGTGGAAAATGAAAATGATTACCGGTAAACTTGCCGTTTCCGGTCCGGCATTTCCCGAATTTGAAGGTGTGCCGATGCCTGTAATTATTCCGTTTGGTATTTACCCGCTTACAAGAGGGCGGCATTCCGGTTTGCTGCCGCCTACCTTTGAGCAAAACAGCAGCTACGGACTGGGCATTACGGGATTGGGCTACTACAAAGTAATCAATGACAACTGGGATGTAACCACCCGCGCCAACCTGTACACGTACGGCGGTTACCTTGTTACCATAAGTCCTGAATATTATAAACGGTACAAATATCGCGGTAATCTTAGCTTTTCATATCAATATACTAAAATACTGAATAGCGGCGGCGTAAGCGAACAGGAATACCAAACAGGAACAACGATGCACATCAACTGGAGCCATTCTATGGACAGTAAGGCACATCCCGGCGTAAGCTTTTCTGCCAATGTGGATGCGGGCAGCACGAAGTTCAATACCTATCTCGCCAACAATCCTTATGCGAATTTCAGCAACAACCTCACATCTTCCATTACCTATGCAAAAAACTGGGACAATGGTAAATACAATTTGTCGTTGTCTGCTACGCATAACCAAAACAGCAATACGCATCAAATAAATGTCCAGTTTCCCACACTGAACTTTTCTACAACTACCATTTATCCTTTCCAGAAAAAGGAATCTGCGGATAACTCAAAGTGGTACGACAATATTGGATTTTCGTACAACACAACCATACTAAACCAGTTGTCGTTTTTTGATACGGCAAAAAACTCTTTCCGCAGTTTACTTGACACCATGCAATGGGGCGCACAGCACTCCTTACCTATCACGCTTACGTTGCCTGCGCTCGGTCCGCTGATTTTTACGCCATCGGTAAGCTATGCCGAAAACTGGTACAGCAGAAAAGATACACTAAGTTGGGATGCGGAAAGACGTAAAGTAGATACAACCATTATGCGCGGTTTTTACACCGCACGCCAAATGAGCTTCGGCGTAACTATGAACACCCGCATTTTCGGTACGGTTAATTTTAAAAACGGCGGCGGCATTAGGCATGAAGTACGACCCTCTATCGGCTTTTCTTATACACCGGACATGAACAGTAAAAATTATAAGAATGTCCATGTGGATACTACTGAATACGAGCAAAGATATTCTGTTTATGGCATCGGCAATGTGGTATCTGCCTTTGGAGAAGGACAAAGCGGCGCTATTACTTTCAGCCTGGACAATGTGCTGATGATGCGGACACCGAATAAAAATGACACCACCGGCGACCCCGAAAATAAGTATAAAAAATTTAACCTGCTTGATGGATTCGGGCTTAGCACAAGCTACAATTTGTTGGCAGACTCTCTCAATTGGGCACCTGTTGCTATATATGCGCGAACATCGCTTTTTAACAATAAGTTGAGCGTTAATTCCAATATGACCCTCGACCAATACGAATATGGCTCACATGGCAACAGAATTAATAAGCTGCTTTGGTCACAGGGGAAAATAGGAACCATTACCAATGGAACATTGTCTTTGTCCACATCTTTCTCAAGCAAAAAAACGGACGACCGTCCCGATAGTTCACGCATAGAAATGGACCCGAATATGCCACTCGACCAGCAGGAAGAGCAACTGAATTATGTAAGAAGCAATCCCGGCGAATTTGTCGATTTCAATATCCCGTGGAATGTGCAACTTTCTTATGCCATGGGTTTTAACCGGCAGGTAAATCCCGATTACAGCGGCTTCCATAAGGTGTTCAACTCGAGCCTTAACATGAATGGCGACTTCAGTCTTTCGCCCAAATGGAAAGCCGGCGGCAGCCTGTATTACGATGTTATTAATCATCAGGTTGGGATGATGACGCTTTTTCTTTCCCGCGATATGCATTGCTGGCAAATGTCCATCAATATTACACCGATTGGTCGTTATAAATCTTTCAGTATTATTTTGAATCCTAAATCGGGCATTTTACGCGATTTGAAGATTAACAGAACAAGACAGTTCTATCAATATTAATTTTTCACAATACATACTTTTTCATTCCGTTTTAAACAAAACAGAAAACAAATTTTGTTTTTTAAATACATTATTTTATTTTTAATGAAACAACCGGGAATATATGTCAGTATCTGTTTCATTAAACGAATATAGTGTAGGCGAAAACTTATGGGACGAAATGATTGGACCCGAAGGCTTGCGCACGTGTTACCAAAAATTTGCAGGCAGCATCCAAAACATGACCCGCGAAGAAATGAGCAGCAAAGATGAACTGGCGAAAAAACTGTTCATGACGCAAGGCATCACATTTACCGTTTACAGCAACAACGAAGGCTTGGAGAAAATTTTTCCTTTTGATATTATTCCGCGCATTATACAAGCCGATGAGTGGAAAACCATTGAAGCTGGCATCAAACAACGATTGAAAGCGCTCAATATTTTTCTGAAAGATATTTATCATCAGCAATTCATTATTCACGATGGTATTATTCCCGCAAAGCTCATTTACTCCTGCCCTGTTTTTTTAAGAGAGATGGTTAATGTAAATGTGCCATTCGATATTTATTCGCACATTGCGGGCATTGATTTAATACGCGATGCAGACGGAAAGTTTTATGTACTGGAAGATAATCTGCGTACGCCGTCGGGCGTTTCATATATGCTGGAAAACCGCGCCATGACTTCGCGCATTTTTCCCGATATGATTCCCAAAAACAATGTACGGAAAGTGAATGCTTATCCCGATTTGTTGTTGCAAAATCTGCTCGCATTATCCAATTCGCAGGAAAGCTCGCCTACCGTGGTTTTACTCACGCCGGGTATTTATAATTCGGCATATTTTGAGCATACAACATTAGCAAGGTTAATGGGAATCGAATTGGTGGAAGGAAGAGACTTGGTTATCGAAAATCATTTCGTCTATATGAAAACCACCAAAGGTTTGAAAAAGGTAGATGTGATTTATCGCCGCGTGGATGATGATTTTATCGACCCGCTTACTTTTCGTCCCGACAGTATTCTTGGTGTTCCCGGCATTTACTGGTCATACAGAAAAGGTAACGTTGCCATTGTAAACGCTATGGGCAACGGTGTTGCGGACGATAAAGCCGTGTACGCTTATGTTCCCGACATGATTAAGTATTATCTAAACGAAGAACCGATTCTGAAAAATGTACCGACTTTGCGCTTGGAAATTCCCGACAACCGGAAATATGTATATGAAAATGTACACAATATGGTTATCAAAAAAACCAACGAATCGGGCGGCTACGGAATGCTGATGGGCAACAAGGCTTCGGAAGAAGAAATTAACAATTATCTCAAAGCCATTGAAGCTGACCCGCGAAGTTTTATTGCGCAACCGATTATCAATTTATCGTCCGCACCGTGTTATATCGACGGTAAAATTCAACCGCGCCGTGTAGATTTAAGACCGTTTGCTTTATATGGTCCCGATGGAATTAATATTGTTCCCGGCGGATTGACAAGAGTGGCTTTGCGCGAAGGTTCGCTTGTGGTAAATTCTTCACAAGGCGGCGGCAGCAAAGACACTTGGGTGTTGGCATAAGTTCTTACAACTGTTCGACATTACGAATGTCGAACTTGGAACAACGTTAGTCGGGATTGCAAATCCCGAACAGCAGAGAATGATTTAATTTATAATTCTTAATTACTAATTGAAAATATGTTAAGCCGAGTAGCTGAATCTGTGTTTTGGATGGCTCGATACATGGAGCGGACAAACGGATTGTTGAGAGTCCTGCGAACCAATTATATTGCTTCTCAGGACGATGTTACCAACTTCAACTGGCGCACCACGCTGCAAACTTACGGTTATCTTAAAAGCGAGGAGATAGAGGGCATCCAATTCGACTCAAGAAAAGTATTGCAGTACGTGATGCTCGACAGAGACAACGATGCGTCGCTCATCAACAACATTACGCGGGCGCGGGAAAATGCGCGCTCCGTACAGGACCATATTACCAAAGAAATGTGGCAGGCGCTGAATGGCTATTATCATCTCATCCGCGAAAAAGAAATAGAATGGCTGATAAAAAACGGCGACCCGGTTTCTGCATTGGATTTATTATTAAAACAGGCGCTTTTCCTGCACGGAACGATTGATGAAACCATGGCGCGCGACGAAGCATATAATTACCTGAATGTGGGGAGATACATCGAGCGCGGCATTATTTCCATCGATGTCCTGATAATTCGACTGAACGAAATAGGACTACATCTTTCCCAATCGGAAGAAACACCGCTTTGGCGATATTTGCTGTACTCATTATCGGGCTACGAATTATATCTGAAAAATAACAAAGGACTCTTACGTGCCGATTTGGTTATCAAACAAATTCTGCACAACCCGTATTTCGTGCATTCCATCAGTTATTGCATTCATCGAACGCTTCGGTATTTCCAACGTCTGCAACGCGAAAGCACACCGGAAAATTTTCAAAAAGTAGAATTTTTATTGGGCAAAACACAAAACGAACTGAAATACAGTTCGCAGGATTTTACCAATGAAGCATCTGTAAAAAACATACTTTTGACTACACGAAAAGATATTGTGGCTACGACACAAGCATTGAACCAATATTATTTCGGAATTTAATTTTTTAAGTATATGCCTAATTATCACGTTAAACACATTACACGTTACTCTTATGCTTCGCCTGTGATTGATTGTTCCAATCAAATTATGCTGTATCCCGTCAGCGACAATTTGCAGCAAGTGAAAGAGCATCGTATTTCCATTACGGGCAATCCTTTGATAGAAATTTTTACGGATTATTTCGGCAATAAAATCGGTATGTTCACATTGATTCAGCCGCATCACGAACTTGTAATTACATCCGAAGCAGAAGTGGAAACCTTTCCACACCATTTTCCGACAAATGAAACTTCCGCAGAAGCACAATGGGCGGAGTTGGACGAGCTGTGTAATCAATTTCCATACATCGATTTTTTACAGGCAGAATCATTTGATAATCTTTCGGAATTAGAAAATGTAATCAATCAAATATTCGACAAAAACAAAACACCTTTCGAAAATGTAAAAGCATTTTCGGAATACATTTATCAAAACTTTGAATACAAAAAAGGCATCACAAATGTAGAAACCAAAGTGAGCGAAATATGGAAGCTGAAAGCCGGCGTGTGTCAGGATTTTGCACATACGCTTTTGCTGATGCTTCGCAAAATGCGCATTCCGTCGCGCTACGTGAGCGGATATATCTGCCCGAAAAATGAGGATGATTTACGCGGCGCCGGCGCTACCCATGCATGGATTGAAGCCTATATTCCGGGTTATGGCTGGACGGGCTTTGACCCGACAAACAATTGCATCGTGAACGACCAACATATCAAGCTCGCCATCGGTAGAAACTTCAGTGATTGCACGCCCGTAAAAGGAACATACAAAGGTTGCTCCGCGCATCAACTGGATGTTTCCGTAATTATCGAAAACGGCGAGCGGAATAAAAAATCAAAGCAAGCAAAAGATGTGTTGCCTCCGGTGGTGTTTACTTCAACATCGGAAAATCCGACACAGGTAAGCCAATCCAATTCATATAGAATTTACATAGAGCAAATGCAGCAGCAACAGTAAAATGCTACATTTGTTTTTGAAATATATAAAAAATGAGAAAGATTTTTCTGTTGCTTGTATGTCTGACGGTTTTTGGGAAAAATTACGCGCAAGACTCGGTTCTACTACGCGGACCATACCAGCCCAACAGCAAGTATAAACAAAAGCTGGACAGGAAACTTGAGATGAGCGTTAGCCTGGACGTCGATAGTGCAACGCTTAAAAAAATGGAAGCAAACGGCATTTCCAATCCGATTGTTCAAAACCATAGTTTCAAGTCAGATGCCATTATCACTACAGGAAACATAATGAAAAACGATTCGTTTCCTTTAATTGCCGAAATGTCTTTAATCGGCAATAATTTGCCACAGAATCTTAAAATGATTTTATACGCTCAAGTTCATCCCGGAGAATCGCCGCATTTGGACAGTCTTGATTTATTGCCCAAAATGTCGGAAACAGATTCTGCCAAAGCAAGTCTCTTTCCGCTTTTGAAAAATATTTTTAATAATGTTCAATACCCTACAACAATTTTTCATGTAGGCGACTCCACCAAAAACACCACTGATTTTCCCATGAATATGCCCGGCGTTCAATTAACAATGCACAGCGTCAACACTTATAGGCTGCTGAAAATTGAAAACGGCATTGCCTACTTCAGCATAAATTATAACATTACAATGAATATGGTGGGAAATACAAATACTATTATGAACGGCAAAGGCGGCGGCAACGGAACAGGCTATTTCTCTTACGACATAGCAAACGGATATTACAAGCAAACCGGGAATAATATCGATATGAACGTCTCTGTAAAATTTTATAATCCGGACACCAACGAAGGCTTAAAAATGGAAATATGGGAAAACGAACATTCTCAGGATTCTATTGAAAAGATTGACTAAACACTTTTCCCAATATGCTTACGAATACCAAGAAATATTTTAATGCTTATCTTTAGGAATGTTTTTACACGTTCATCCCGATAATCCCAATCCAAGAAATATCAAAACCATTGCCGAGTGTCTGCTCGACGGCGGTATTATTATTTATCCCACCGATACCATTTATGGTTTGGGTTGCGATATTTACCAGCATAAGGCTGTGGAAAGAATTGCACAGATTAAACAAATACAATTACAAAAAATCAACATGAGTTTTATTTGTAAAGATTTGAGCAATCTCAGCCTCTATACGAAATCTATTTCGACACCTTTGTACAGAATGCTGAAACAATATCTGCCGGGACCTTATACCTTTATTTTACCTGCAAGCAAAGAAGTACCGAAGATTTTACAGACAAAAAAAAATACGATTGGCTTGCGTGTACCAAATAATAATATTTGCCACTCATTGCTGCAAGAACTGAATCATCCGATTCTTTCAACGTCGCTTCCCGGCGAAATGGTAGAGGAATATACGGACCCGGAATTGATGTACGAAAACTTTAAAAACATTGTAGATATCGTAGTCGATGGCGGCACCGGCGGCATGAAACCTTCAACAGTCGTGGACTGTACCAAAGAACCTTACGAGGTGATAAGAGAAGGATTAGGTAAATTTGAAACGGAAGAATGATTGAGTACGATCATTTTCATTAGCAACACTTTATCCCCGCTTTCCAAATACCGCCGAGCCAACTCTAACCATTGTCGCGCCTTCTTCAATCGCCAGTTCCAAATCGTTACTCATACCCATCGACAATTCGTTGGAAGCGGCGCGCAGCAGGTCCTTTGCAATTGCTTCGTTTCTTAATTCGCGCAGTAAACGGTAACTTTTTTTTACAAGCAGTTCATCTTCGCTGAACAAACCAATCGTCATTAAACCTTTTATTTTCAAGGTGCCGAGTTGATTAATCCTTTTGATTAAATCAAATGCGAGACTTGGTTCAACACCAAATTTACTTTCTTCAAAAGAGGTATTTACCTGAACAAATATGTCGATACTTTTGTCTTCGTATTGCAAACGCGTGTCTAATTTTTCCGCCAAATCAATACTGTCCACAGACTGAATACAGCTTACATATTTCAGTACTTCTTTTATCTTGTTCGTCTGCAAATGCCCGATGAAATGACGTTCGCAAGGCAAGTCTTTAATGGCATCAAATTTTTCGGTGTATTCCTGCACGCGGTTTTCGCCAATCAATGTTTCTCCTGCTTCGATTGCCATTTTTATTTTTTCGGGCGGAACGGTTTTGGTCGCTAATAGCAATCGAACTTCATCTTTGTTGCGCCCTGCTTTTTCGCAAGCGTTATCGATTCTTGTGTGAATGGATTGTAATGCGGATATGATTTGTTCTTGTTCGGATAACATTGCACGAATTTTTTCTATAAACGTGAATCGTGAGTCGTCAGTCGTGAGAACGCTCTCACGTTTCACGATTCACAACTCACGATTAATTAATCTTTAAATCCTATAAATCAAGGTTCAGATTACTGCTGCGATTTTGATTGACGCTTCCTGTCTTCTTCTGCCAACAAAACTTTGCGCAGACGAATGACTTTCGGCGTTACTTCGATACATTCATCAGCCTGAATATATTCCATACATTCTTCCAAGGTCATTTGTATTTTCGGCACGATGCGCACGGAATCATCACTGCCGCTGGCACGCATATTCGTGAGCTTTTTACCTTCCGTTGCATTTACCACAAGGTCGCCCGGCTTGATGTGTTCTGCAATAATTTGTCCTACATACACTTCATCTCCCGGGTCAACGAAGAACGAACCGCGGTCTTGCAATTTATCAATTGAATATGCCGTTGTCGGAGCCTGGTTTTTAGAAATCAATACGCCATTATTTCTTCCGGGAATCGGACCTTTCCAAGGCTTGTATTCGCTGAAACGATGCGCCATTACGGCTTCGCCGGCAGTATTGGTCAGCATTTGTGAACGCAAACCAATCAACCCGCGCGAAGGGATTTCAAATTCGATATGTTGCATTTCGCCTTTGCTTTCCATTACCTGCATTTCGCCTTTGCGTTGTGTAACCAAGTCGATTGCTTTACCGCTATATTCTTCAGGAACGTCAATTACGAGAATTTCGTAAGGCTCGTGTTTTTTGCCATCAATATCCTTTACCAAAACCTGCGGTTGTCCGACAGTCAATTCATAGCCCTCGCGACGCATGGTTTCAATCAATACGCCCAAATGCAAAATACCACGACCATATACTAAGAAACTATCCGCACTATCAGTATCTTCGATACGCAATGCAAGATTTTTTTCTGTTTCTTTGAGCAATCTGTCGCGCAGGTGGCGGGATGTTACAAATTTTCCGTCTTTACCAAAGAAAGGCGAAGTATTGATACTGAACAACATGCTCATCGTAGGTTCATCCACGCTGATGATGGGCAATGCTTCAGGATTTTCAGCATCGGCAATGGTATCGCCGATGTTGAAATCTTCCAGACCAACAACTGCACACAAATCGCCTGCAACTACTTCGGTTACTTTGCGTTTGCCCATTCCTTCAAATACATATAATTCTTTCACACGCGATTTTTTGATGCTGCCGTCAGCCTGCACCAAAGCAATCGGCATATTTTCTTTAATCGTTCCGCGCGTAACTTTCCCTACTGCAATTCTTCCCAGGAAAGAAGAATAATCCAATGAAGTGATTTGCAACTGCAAAGTACCTTCATTCACTTTCGGCTCAGGCACATATTTTAAAATGCCGTCCATCAAAGGCAAAATATCTTCTGTAGGCGTAAGACTGTCGTTGAACCAACCGTTTTTGCCGCTTCCGTAAAATGTAGGAAAATCCAATTGTTCTTCGGTTGCATCGAGGTTGAAGAATAATTCAAAAACTGCATCATGCACTTCATCGGGACGACAGTTTGGTTTATCCACCTTGTTAATAACAACAATCGGTTTTAATCCCAAAGCCAACGCTTTCTGCAACACGAAGCGTGTTTGCGGCATCGGTCCTTCAAAAGCATCAACGAGCAAAATCACACCGTCCGCCATTTTCAATACACGTTCCACTTCGCCGCCAAAGTCGGAGTGGCCGGGCGTGTCAATGACATTTATTTTTACACCGTTGTAGGTAACGGCTGCATTTTTACTGAAAATAGTAATGCCTCTTTCGCGTTCGAGGTCGTTGTTGTCCATTATCAACTCGCCTGTATCCTGATTGTCGCGGAAAACTTTGGCGGTATGTAAAATTCTGTCCACCAAGGTAGTTTTACCGTGGTCAACGTGCGCAATAATGGCAATGTTCCTGATATCCATTAAAATGATTTTAATTTAAGTGCGCAAAGGTACGAATTAATAAGCAGAAAGACGAATGAATATATGAAATGTGATGATTTGGTAATGTTTGATAATTTCAATATTTGAGATTTCGTTGAAAGGAAGATTAGATATGCGACACAATAAAATTGCCGCTTCAATTGTTAAATAATATTTTAGAGTCGAATTTGAAAACCAATGTTGTTTAACTCTATCGATTTTCTGCTGTTTTTTATTATTGTCTTTTTTCTTTATTTCTTTTTGAGAAATACGGCGAGACAGATTTTGCTTTTTGCATCAAGCTGTTTCTTTTATATGTGCTACAAGCCTGTATATATTTTAATTATTTTTCTGACTGTATCAATTGATTTTATTGCCGCAAAGAACATAGAAAAAAGCAAAAATATCCGTCAAAGAAAGATGCATCTGTGGCTTGGCATTATTAATACCTGTACTATTTTGTTTATTTTTAAGTATCATAATTTTTTGATTGATAATCTTCATTGGTTGGGTTTCAAAAGCGCATCGTACTGGAATATACTGCTGCCGATTGGTTTATCGTTTCACGTATTTCAAAGTTTGAGCTATGTGATAGAAGTTTATCGCGGCAAATTAAAAGCCGAGCATAATCTGCTTGTTTATGCGAACTATGTAATGATGTTTCCGCAATTAGTTTCGGGTCCCATTGAAAGAGCAGGCAATTTGCTGCCGCAGATAAGAAATGTGAATCATGAGATTTCTTATGAAGATTTTTCCATAGGATTTTCACGCGTTGTCTGGGGACTTTTAAAAAAGGTAGTGGTTGCAGATTCGCTGGGTATGTATGTAGATGCTGTTTACGACAATTATACACATCATTGCGGCAGTACATTGTGTTGTGCTACTATCTTTTTCGCGTTTCGTATTTACTGCGATTTTTCGGGCTATTCCGATATGGCTATCGGACTTGCACGAATGTTAGGATTCAGATTCAAAGAAAATTTTGCATTGCCCTATTTTTCAAAAAGCATTACAGATTTCTGGCGGCGGTGGCATATATCATTATCAACATGGTTGCGCGATTATATCTATTTTTCTTTAGGAGGAAATCGCAAAGGAAAATTCAAAACTTTCCGGAACCTGATGCTTACGATGCTTATTGGTGGTCTGTGGCACGGGGCATCGTGGAACTTTGTGATTTGGGGCGGATTGAACGGAATATTTCTTTGCATGGAAAAAGCAGTAGGTTTTACACGAACTGTTTTTAGAAATATATTTATGAAAGTTTTGCAAATGATATACGTTTTTATTTTAATCAGCTTTACATGGATTTTTTTCCGCGCAGCGACTTTTGAACAAGCGATAAGCATCGTCAAAAAAATATTTACAAATTTTAATTTATCGGATTTTCAAATTTTGGATAACAATGTATTTGGCGCATCGGTTGCGGCATTGATAATTTTATTGTTTACCGAAATTTTTGTACTGCGAAAATATAATTTTGAAGACCTCTTTTGTGCACGATATAGTAAAGTATTTCTGCCTGTATTTTCGATATTGTGCGTGTTTTACATTATTCTCATGGGCAATGCAAACGGCTCATTATTTATTTATTTTCAATTTTAATCATGCGGCGAATTTTATTGGCAATATTCATTTTTCTTGTTGCGTTGTTTATTATTGACAGAACATTTTATTATTTCTTCAACAAATATATTTTCGCCCACACACTTACCGGCGAAGAAGGTGCAGGTCAGGTAAATTACTTTTTGCAAAACGGACAACAATATTCTTGTGTTATTTTAGGGTCTTCGAGAGCAAAGCAACAAATTAATCCTGCGAAACTGACTGCGATTCCGGGCAGAGCTTTTAATGAAGGTACCGATGCACTCGGCGATATTAAATACAACAATGTGTTATTAGATTTATTGCTGAATAATCATGTTTGCCCGAAATATGTTATACTTCAAACCGATGCGGCATGGCTGGCGCAAAAAGAAAATTCATCGGAGCAGGAAATCAGGTTGTTTTTCCCGTATATCGGTCAAAGTAAAGTACTGGGGAATTATATTCACGGCATGACTTATCAGGAAAAACTAAAATTGTTTCTCTCAAAATCTTATCGGTTCAACGGTCGGATTTTGAATATTTTATACAATTTCAGAAATCGAAAATTGAAAGATAAAAATTATGGCTTTGCACCGTTTCAGGAAGCAATGGATTCTGTAACGGCATCAAATTATTTTCAAAAAGAAAACCATATAGATACCTCCCAAGATCTGCTTCCGATAATGCAGGACGCTTTGAAAAACATTATTGATAATTGTAAAAGACACAATATCAGATTGTTTATCGTGCTGCCTCCATATTTTAATAATGAAGTCCGCAATCTTTCTCTACTGAAAAAAACTATCAATACGTTCAATGATGCGGATATAATAGATATGTCAGATATTAGAAAATTTCCCGATTTACAAAACAGGCTCAACTGGCATGACTATCTACACTTAAACGAAACAGGAGCGAATAAATTCTCAGCTTATTTAAACGATAGTCTCGCAGTTAGATTCCGCAATATTCAATAGTATTTACTTGCCGGATATTTTATTTTAATACAGATTAAAGTGCGATGAATTGAGATATCCGCCTTTTTGTATAGATGACTTAATAAAAAGCCTGATGAAACCGTTTGTTCATCAGGCTTTTTATTATTATGACAAATGATTCTTTATTTTTTATCGCTCATATAAAACGTCAGCGTTCCGCCGTTCACAATATCATCTTGCGTAATAAAAGGCTTGTTTAATTTTTTGCCGTTCAATTCTACCTTTTTCACATACACATTTTTGTCGCTTTGGTTAATCGCCTTTACGATAAAATGTTTGCCGTCTTTCACTTCCATATCGGCTTCTTTTACCAACGGACTTCCGAGCGCATACTCAACCGAACCCGGCGCAACAGGATAAAATCCGAGCGAACTGAAAATATACCAAGCGCTCATTTGTCCTGTATCGTCGTTACCGCCCAAGCCGTCTGCGCCGTTGTGGTATTGTGATTTTAAAATCATACGAACCGTCTTTTGCGTTTTCCAAGGCTCGCTTGTCCAGTTATACAAATAAACAATATGGTGCGAAGGTTCGTTGCCGTGAACATAATTGCCTATTAAACCGTCTCGCGTAATGTCTTCCGTATGTTCAAAATATTTATCGGGCAAGTAAGTCGTGAATAATTTATCGACACGGCTGATAAACGCTTTATCGCCGCCTTCCATTTTTATCATGCCGGGAACATCTTGCGGCACGTACAAAGAATAATTCCATGAGTTGCCTTCGATAAATCCTTCTCCGAAAGTTTCCAACGGGTCGAAGTTTTTACGGAACACGCCGTCTTTATTTTTCGGGCGCATATAGTTGATAGTTGAATCGTAAACGTTCTTGTAATTCTGCGAGCGTTTGATAAATTCATCATACACTTTTTGGTCGCCTACTTTCTTTGCCAATTGCGCAATTGTCCAATCATCATAAGAATATTCCAATGTCGTCGAAACAGAATTATCACTATTCTCGTCGGGAATAAATCCGTATTGGCGATACGCCGGAATGTTATCGTAGAGCGGATTGTCGGCTGTTGCAACGCAAGCTGCCAATGCTTCTTTCGCATCAAAAGTGTTGATACCTTTTATTACGGCATCGGCAATTACGGGAACCGCATGATAGCCGGTCATGCACCAGTTTTCATTGGCATAAGAAGACCACACAGGCAACATGCCAATCGGGTTTTGCTGATAATGTGCAAGCATGGATTTTACCATGTCGTCATCTCTTTTCGGTTGCAATATCGTGAACAACGGGTGTAACGCACGGTGCGTATCCCACAAAGAAAAAGTTGTATAGTTGGTAAAGCCGTCCGCTTTGTGAATTTTTTGGTCAAGACCTTTATAGCTTCCATCAACATCCATGTAAATGGTCGGATTGATGAATGCATGATACATCGCCGTATAAAAATTCACTTTATCGCTGTCGTTGAGTGTTTGAATTTTTACTTTTTCCAATTCTTCTTCCCAAGCCGCTTGCCCTGAAAGCCTTGCCTCATCAAAGTTTTGCGCAGTTGCTTCCGCCTGCATATTATTCAAAGCACCATCGATGCTTACGGGCGAAAGTGCAAACTTGATTTGTACTTTCTCATTTTCATTTGTTGAAAAATCAAAGTATGCTCGTAAATCATGCCCTTCCATCAAAGGGAAATTTTCCTTCACATCAAACCTTCTCCAAAAGCCTGCGTATTGTTCATTTGTCGAAAAATTTTTATACCCGTAACTTTTAAACGGCTTGGAAAATACCATCGCGAAATATTCCGTTCTATTTCTCGCCCAGCCGCGCGTTTGCCTGTAACCCACGACAGTCGTGTCGTTCAACACATGAACATACGTCCATACATCTTTGCCGGGATAATTATAAATACTGTACATCAAATCCAGAATAATGTGCGCGCTGTCGCTTTTCGGGAAAGTATATTGATGAAAACCCACGCGCGTTGTGGTAGTTAATTCCGCTGTAATATTATAATCATCGAGCTTTACTTTGTAATAATTTGCTTCGGCAACTTCCGTCGAATGCGAAAAGCGGGAACGGAAACCGCTTTCGGGATTGCTTGCCGTGCCGGGATTTAACTGCAATTTTCCCACTGTCGGCATGATTAAAAAATCGCCCAAATCGGAATGTCCCGTGCCGTTGTAATGCGTATGCGAAAAGCCCACAATCGTGTTATCGGTGTATTGATAGCCCGCACAATATTTGTAAACATCAGGCACATATTTGCCATTTACTTCATATGGAATCGTATCCGTTTCGGGACTTAACTGCACCGCACCGAAAGGAACTGTCGCACCGGGAAACGTATGTCCCATACGCTCCGTACCGATGATAGGTTTTACATACTGAATCAAATTTTGCTGTTGCGCCGTTGCGACCTTGAATAAGCAGCCGCAAAGAATGAAACTAATGGTTTTTCTCATTTTTGTTTAAATATTATAATCGGATTTAATTGTTTGAAAAATGATTGTGTTCGCATTAATTGAAAATGTCTGTCGTCATGCCGAACTTGTTTCAACTTCTCATGTTTCGAGTTTTATGTTTTGCCAATGACGTGCGAAGATTTTCATTATTTACTAACCAATAAATTCTTCGTAACCTCATTGCTCAACATCAATGATTGCCTGCGCTGATTGATTTTTACCGTCATGGATTTATCAAACTCCTGAATGTCTTTTACTTCAATCGTATCGTTGATTTCGAGTTTTATTTTATCCAGATATTGCAAAAACGCAGGCGAATGATTGGCTACGCCAATCAACTGAAATGCACCAGGCTTGCGGCTTTCAGCCAATGGAAACGTTGTATCAACAGGAAGATTTCCGTCTTTGTCGGGAATCGGGTCGCCATGCGGGTCATACTTTGGAAAGTCAAGAAATCGGTCTAATTCGCTTATCAGTTTTTCTGATTGAATGTGTTCAAGTTGTTCAGCAATTTCATGAACTTCGTCCCAAGAGAAGTCTAATTTTTTTACCAGAAAAGTTTCCCACAAACGATGCTTTCTAATAACTTTTAAAGCAATTTTATTTCCTGTTGCAGAAAGCGATGCGCCGTCGATACGATTGTATTCAATCAACTTTTTATCCTGCAGCTTCTTAAGCATTTCCGTAACCGTCGCAGGATTGATGCTCAACATTTCCGCAATGGAAAGGTTTGGAATTTTTCCTTTTTCCTGCTGCGACAGCGCGTAAATTGTTTTCAGATAATTCTCCTCGGTAAGAGATAATTGAGTATTCATTGTAATGCTAAATATCGGACGATAAAGTTATTACTAAGTTTTTGGCTTGCCTAAATTTTTTGCGTGATTAAATATTGATTAAGAATTGACGTTATAGTTTGAGTGACGATTTGAAAAATAAGGAACATATTTAACCATTGAGAAGTTAAGGTAATTAAGGCTTAATTTTCTTAATGCCTTAATGGTTGGTGAAATTCCCACTTTCGCGAGAATGACGACAAAGGTTTTCAATTATTGTAATCGTGTCGAACTTTAAAGTATTATTCTTAACCTTGCAAAGACGAATGCGCTTGAAATTTTTTTATATCATTATTGTAATATTTTGCAGCACAACAATCTTTGCGCAGCAAAGTTTTCATGTAAAAATTATCCCTATTGATTCGAGCAATTCATTGTTCACAACTATTCCTTTAAACAATGATTTTTCCTCTTCACAAAAATCTTATGATTACATCAAACAATTGCCTGTAACCCTTGCTGCACGCGGGTTTATTTCAGCATCTGTTGATTCGGTCGGTAAAGACACAGCGAATGCTTTGGTATATTTATTTCTTGGGAAAAAATACAAATGGCAACATATAAAACTGCGCACAAATGATAGCCCTTTGCTGCAACAACTCGGCATTGATTCAAGCAATTTTGATAATCAAATCATCATCAATCCGCCGTTTGAAAATACATTTAATACGATATTGAATTATTATTTGGACAATGGTTATCCGTTTGCAAAAATTTCTTTGGACAGTGTGAATATCAATAATGACGCTGTTTCCGCCGTACTGAATATTGATAAAGGTTTTTTATATAAAATGGATAGCATTCATGTTGAAGGCTCTGCCAAAGTTTCGGAAGATTTTCTGCATCGCTATTTAAACATCACGAACGGCGAAATTTATAATCAACAAAAATTACAATCGGTCGATAAGCAATTACAGAATTTACAGTATGTGCAAATAACGCATCCTTCGGACGTAAAAATGCTGAACCAAGGCGCCGTGCTTGATTTATATATTGACAAAAAACCGACGAATGAAATCGACGCTATTCTTGGCTTCCAGCCGAAGAACGGCGAAACGGGCGGTAAGCTGCAACTCACGGGACAAGTGAATCTGAATTTGTCCAACGCTTTTGGCAACGGAGAAAATATCGGCATCAATTGGCAGCAGTTGCAACCGCAATCGCCGCGCATAGACTTGCAGTTTCAAAAGCCTTATTTGTTCAAGTCGCCATTTGGGCTTGATTTTTCGTTCAACCTCTACAAGCAAGACTCTGCCTACGTTACAGTAAACGGCAACATTGGAACAACGTATCAATTATCGCAAAATCAAACAGGCAAAGTGTTTGTAAATTTTGCTTCGTCGCACTTGTTATATGTAGATACTTTGCAAATTATTTCAACAAAACAATTGCCTGCAATTATCGATGAAAGTGCTATAAACATTGGCTTTGGCTATACTTTCAACAATACCGATTACAAATACAATCCGAGAAGAGGAAATGAATTATCGGCAACAGTTTTGGTTGGCAATAAGCACGTGCAGAAGAACAATACGATTACGCAAATTCATGCAGATACATTTGATTATGCGAGCTTGTACGATACTGTTCCGTTGAAAGGTTATCAGATAAAAATTCAAACGAATGCGGCGCATTATTTTCAGTTGGGAAAATTTTCTGTGCTGAAACTCGGCGTGAATGCGGGCTTGTATCAAAGCCCTTCGATTTATACGAATGAAATGTTTATGCTCGGCGGATATCAGTTGTTGCGCGGGTTTGATGCGCAAAGCATTTACGCAAACGCTTATGCAGTCGGCACTTTGGAGTACCGGTATTTGGTGGCGCGCAATTCTTTTTTCTTTGTGTTTTCCGATTTCGGCGGAAGTCAGTTTAAAAATAATTCCACCAAATACAACGACGGATTTTTAAGCTTTGGTTTTGGAATGGCGTTTGAAACCAAAGCGGGCATTTTCAATTTCAACCTTGCTTCGGGCAAAGACCGAAACAACAATTTCGGTTTGAACAATGCTAAAGTGAATATCGCTTATACGGCGTTGTTTTAGCGGGTTTCACGCGAATGTTTTTTCACGCAACGAAGCAAAGGAGCAAAGACGCAGATTTTTTGTTTGAAAATTAATTGAATAAATTTGAGATAAAATAAAGCGATATGTTTTTCTTTTTCTTCTATATTTTACCATTCATACTGATTTTCTTTTGTTTTTGGCTTCCATATAAAATCGGGAAGAAAAATATTGGAATTGGAATAAGTTCAACGCTTTTAATTATTACACTATTGGGTCTTCGAGCGGAGTTCTTTTTTATCTTCATTTGGTTATTCATCGTTGCTGTATCAATTGTTGTGATTACATACAGCGCTTTGTTGTATTTTAAAAAACCGAATACTGCAAGAATTGTTACTGTAATTCTTTTATTATTGATTTTGCTTGGCATATTAAGTCCTTGGATAAGTGATTGGACGTTTACAGGAAATGATGCAAGGAAAATGTTGAAAGAACGCGGCTTTGTATTGAGTGATAAAATAAAAATTCTTTCAAATGAAAGCGGCGGTTTGAGAGATTATTCTCACACTTTTTCTATTTCGGTTTCAGATAATGATTATAAGAAAATTAAAAATCTAATTCTATCTCAACATAATTATTTAGGCAAAGCCTCTTTTGAAGGTTATCCGCAACATTCAGATAGTGCTAAAAATGATATTATTACTTATGAAGATGAGAATTTTTATAATTGGGATGAAATTTATAATGGATACATAACTCATTATTTTATACAATTAGATAAACACAAAAATCAATTATCTTTTGATGAAGAGGATAATTAAATCATAATTCATAAATAATCTCTGTGCTCATTTACTCCATGCGCTCTGTGTGAAACATCAAACTCTTTTATCTTTGTTTCTGCAAAGATGAACACTTCCGTTTTAGATAATCCCATTGAATATCTCAAAGGCGTTGGTCCTTTGAAAGGCGACTTGCTGCGCAAGGAGTTGAACATTCATACTTTCGGCGATTTGCTCAATCATTTTCCGTTGCGGCATATCGATAAAACACAGGTCAGTAAAATCAATGAAATAAAATTCGATACCGATTTTGTGCAGGTCAAAGGTCGCATTACCGAACATGAAATTCTCGGCGCAGGCAGAGGAAAAAGATTGGTGGCGCAACTGCACGACAACACGGGAAACCTTGAATTGGTGTGGTTTCAGGGCATTCATTGGATTGAAAAATTGTTGGAAAAAAATGTGGAATGGCTCGTGTACGGCAAGCCGGGTTTCTTCAACGGCAAACCACAAATGTCGCATCCCGAAATGGAAATTGCCGCCGACGTGCAAAGCGAAGGCAAGCCTTTTCTCGAACCCATTTATCCATCCACAGAAAAATTAAAAGCGCGCGGTTTGAACGGAAGGCAAATAGGTAAGCTCGTGTACAACTTGCTGCCGTTAATTTCCGTGAAAGATTTGCCCGAAAATATTCCGCAACACTTAATTGACAAATTAAAACTTACACCACGATTACAAGCATATAATCAAATACATTTTCCAAAATCAGTTGAATCCTTTAATTATGCTCTAAGAAGATTAAAGTTTGAAGAATTATTCATTGCACAAATAAGGCTGAACATCACAAAAGTCAATCGCAATCGACATTCCAGAGGAATACGATTTGAAAAAGTGGGCGAATTGTTCAATGATTTTTATGAAAAATATTTACCCTTTCAACTCACGAATGCACAAAAACGTGTGCTGAAAGAAATACGAAACGACACTGCGCACGGGCATCAAATGAACCGCTTATTGCAAGGCGACGTTGGCAGCGGAAAAACGATTGTGGCTTTGTTGGCAATGTTGTTGGCTGCGGACAATGGTTATCAAAGCTGTTTGATGGCGCCGACCGAAATCCTTGCGCAGCAACACTTTCAGGGCATAACGAGTTTGTTGAAAGATTTGCCTGTTGAAATAAGATTATTAACGGGAAGTACCAAAGCAAAAGAAAGAAAAATCATTTTGGAGGAGCTGCAAAACGGCTCAGTGCAAATGGTTGTAGGCACGCACGCTGTGATTGAAGATAAAGTTCAATTTCAAAATCTCGGTTTTGCTGTTGTGGATGAACAACATAAATTCGGTGTGGCGCAACGCGCAAAATTGTGGAGCAAAAACGAAGTGCCGCCGCATGTGTTGGTAATGACTGCAACGCCCATTCCGCGCACGCTTGCGATGACTGCGTATGGCGATTTGGATTACAGCGTAATGGATGAATTGCCGCCCGGAAGACAGCCCGTTTCAACGGTGCATCGTTATGAAAATTACCGAATGAAAGTGATGGAATTTGTACGAAGCGAGATTGATAAAGGGCGGCAGGCATATATTATTTATCCGTTGATTGAAGAAAGCGAGAAGTTGAATTATGAAGATTTGATGCAGGGTTACGAGCAAGTGAAATCTTATTTTCCTGAGCATAAATATAAAATCAGCATGGTGCATGGCCGTCAGCCTGCGGAACAGAAGGAAGAAAATATGCGCCGTTTTGTAACGGGCGACACGCAAATTATGGTAAGCACCACCGTGATTGAAGTGGGCGTAAATGTGCCGAATGCAAGTGTAATGGTCATTGAAAGTTCGGAAAAATTCGGGCTTTCGCAGTTGCATCAGTTGCGCGGGCGTGTCGGGCGCGGCGCGGAAAAAAGCTATTGCATTTTGCTCACAGGGCAAAAACTGAGCAACGATGCGCGTGAAAGAATTAAAATTATGTGCGCCACCAACGATGGATTTAAAGTTGCCGAAAAAGATTTGGAACTGCGCGGTCCGGGCGAGATTGAAGGCACGCGGCAAAGCGGCGCATTGAATTTTAAATTGGCAAGTTTAGTGAACGATAAAGAAATGTTGGAAGCCGCCAAGTCTTATGCAGAGCGGATTGTAGAGGAGGATGAATTTTTAGAGAAAGAAGAAAACGCACCTTTGAAAAATTATCTGATGCTTGTGAAAGGCAAAACGCCGTGGAGTAAGATTTCGTAGAAATATTGAAAATGTAATTCATGCTAACGTTTATCCTTTATTTTTTAAGTTTTATTAAACTAAAATCCTGTTATGAATAAATTTTGGTTATATGTTACTACGGTTTTTATCCTTCTGGCAATTGGTTCAGGTTGTAAAAAGAAAGTTCCGATTAACCAAATTCAAACAGTTCAACCTTCGCTCCAATCTTTTGAATTTATTCCTAAAGATAATACAGGCAATCTTTCCGACTCCGTTATTTGTACTATTCAAAACGATACCATTACGGGTTTTTATCCTTTAAATACAGATGTGACCGAGCTGGCAGCCCGCTTTAGCACTAATGAGCAAGGCGTAGATGTTACAGTCGATAATATTTCTCAGGACAATGGTGTAACGCCCAACGATTTTTCTCGTCCCGTAACTTATACTTTGGTTACAAGCGATAATGATCTGTCGCAAACTTATGTGGTTATCTTAAAAAAATTCACAGGACTTCCTATTGTTTACATCAATACAAATAATCAGTCAATAAACAGTAAAGACGTTGGTGTGAGTGGCACGTTTATTATTGATTCAAATGATGTGAGATTTAGCAGTTATTCAGGAGATGCTGCTTTTTATCTTCACGGAAATACCACTGCTTCTTATCCGAAACGTCCTTACAAAGTAAAGCTTTCATCCAAGGCTTCATTGCTTGGAATGCCTTCGGGCAAAAAGTGGATTTTACTTGCCAATTACGTCGATAAAACTTTGCTTCGCAATTATCTTGCGCTTAGAATCAGCCAAATGTTCGGGATGTTTTATACACCGCGCTCACGGTTCGTGGAATTGGTATTAAACGGTACTTATGTAGGAAATTACCAACTGATTGAGCAGATTAATATTGATAAAAACCGCTTAAATATAAAAGAAATGGATGACGACGATATAAGCGGAAAATCATCAACCGGCGGCTATTTAATAGAAGCGGATAACAAAGATGAAGATAATGACCATATGCGGTTTACTACTTCTTTGGAAAAAAATAGTTTTATTATTCACGACCCTTCGGACAGTATTGCGCAGCAAACAGCCTACATAGCCAGTTATTTCGACAGCACGGAAAACGCTTTGTATGCAAGTAATTTTACAGACTCTGTAAACGGTTACAGAAAATATTTATCTCCTGCAAGTTTTGCAGAATATTTTTGGGTAAATGAGCTGACGAAAAACAATGATGCGGGCTTTTGGACAAGCACTTATCTATATAAAGACAGAAACAGTTTGCTGAACATGGGACCCGTTTGGGACTTTGATATTGCAATAGGAAATACCGATGATAACAATAACGGTAATGCGGAAGGATGGTGGATTCGCAACCAGGCGTGGTTTTCCAGATTGTTTCAGGATTCATCTTTTACCGAAGTAACTATTGCGGAATGGCAATCGATTAGAGACTCTTTGAATTCGCTGAATAATACAATTGACAGCATGACTGACTATTTGCATCAATCGGAAGTTGAAAATTTTAAGAAATGGGACACTATGAATCAAAGTTTCGCCCCTTTGGGAGCAACTGAAATTGCCGGAAGCTATGACGGCGAAATTACTTATATGAAAGACTGGTTGTCGGAACGAATCACTTGGATAGATGATAACCTGCAAACGTTGTATCAATAATAATTATTGAATAAAAATTATCCCAAACTTACTTTCAATCGTCAAAGAATTTTCTAAAATAGTATCGAAGATTTTGCTGCCATACGTCGCGTAAAAACCTGCAATATTTTCAACACGCTCCTGCAAACTGTTTTTAGGGAAAAGGTCGGATTTTAATTTTTCGATTTGAGATTTTTCGGTTGTCAATTTCTTTCTTTGCGCAGAAGAAATTTTCTTTTCTAAATTTTCAATCCGCTTGAAAGCCTTTATGAATAAGGCTTCCACGTGCTGCATTAAAGTTGTATCGGCTTTATTTGCTTTATTTTTTAAAGATTGATAAGTAGATTTTATTTCATCCAATTCTTTATCCAAAGAAATTTCCCGATGCTCTGCTGCAAGAATTTCATTTAAAATTTCGTGTTCTTTTTTAAATAAAATTTCAAACGAAATATGTAGTTTTTGGATGATTTCTTTTTGCCTTTCGTTGATGAATAAAAAAGAATTTCTCAGCAACAACATTGGGTAAGGAACATTTGCATTCGCAAAAACATTTTTCAATTCTAACCAATAAGCTAACTCGCCGCCGCCGCCGACAAATGCAATGTTCGGCAAAATCGTTTCCTGAAAAACGCCGCGCAGCACTACGTTTGCACTGAATCTGTCGGGATAATTTTTTACTTCATTAATAATTTCTTCTTGCGAAAATTGTAGGTTCAGATTACGTACAACATACAAACCATTTTCAATTTCTATGCGTTCTCTTTTATCATTCAGCAAATAAAAAAGATTGAGCTCGCGACCTTCGGTTTGCGCATGATAATTTTTCTCTGTAAGCGCTGAAACTGTTTGCTGTAAAGCCTTGTGAGAAAATTGTTGTTTTAATTCTTTTACAATAATCGGCTCAAACAATCTTTTCAAATTCGCATTATCGGGAATGATAATCAGCAAACCATATTTGCCAAACGCGGCATTTAAAAATTCAAACGTTGCCTGCTGAATATTTTTTCCTTGTTTGTAAGCGGATTTTAAAATGTCAATCCATTCGTTACCGAACGACTCAACGCCAATCTGCGCCTGCATTTCATCGATTAACGATAATAGATTTTTATCGATACACATTCTGCCGACTGCACCTGTTTGCGTAGTATGCCAAACATATTTTTTGCCGTTAATCGTGATGTTGTTCAGTTCGTCCAAATCCGCGTCTTCGCTGCCCATATAATAAACGGGAACAAAATATTTATCTGAATATTTTGTGGAAAGCTCTTGCGCAATTTTTACAACGTGCAAAATTTTATAAACAACATACAATGGTCCGCCGAAAATATTCGGCTGATGCGCCGTTGTAACCGTAAAAGTATTTTGATTTTTTAGAGAAATAATATTCTGCTGAACAGTTGATGAAGTCTGTATTTCAGCGTATTGATGTTGCAATTCCTCAACTAAAATATTTCGATTATGTTGCGGAAAATTTTCTCTTGCTTTGACAGAATCTTCAATTCCTTTGTAAGAAACTTCGTGCAAGAAAAACGGTTGTAAGTCTTCTTTCTGTTCAATATAATCAACGGCTATTTTTGAAAAATAACCTGTGTTTTTATAATCGATAAAAGTACAATTGCCTTCGCTCATAAAATATTTATCTTATCGAATTTTGAGATTGCTTCGCTGCGCTCGCAATGACGGCGCAAACGTGTTCTTTTTCTTCAATCCTCAATTTGCTTTGTAAAAATCTGAAAACCTTTGCCGTCATGCTGAATTTATTTCGGCATCTTTTATTATGCGTTTTTTATACTTTACCAAGAGATGCTGAAACAAGTTCAGCATGACGTGCGTGTGTGTTCTTATTCTTTCCTTGTGTTCCTTTGTGTCTTCGTGCCTTTGTGGTTCAAAAAATCTTTTCATTCCCACAAATCAAGACTCAGACAACTTCTCCCTCCAAATCATAATCATACGCCTTTGTGATTTTTACGTTCACAAATTCGCCGATGGTTAATTTTTTAGTCGAATGAATAATTACTTCGTTATCCACTTCCACACTGTCAAATTCCGTTCTTCCCAAATAACGTCCCGCTTCTTTTTTATCAATCAATACACGGAAAGTTTTGCCTACTTTTTCCATGTTTTTTTCCAGAGAAATTTCCTGCTGCACTTCCATGATTTCCTGCGCGCGGCGTTGTTTTTCTTCCGCAGGAATATTGTCTGAAAGGCTGTATGCGCTTGTATTTTCTTCATGCGAATATTGGAAAATACCTACGCGGTCAAAACGCGTTCTTATTAAAAAATCTTTCAGTTCTTCCACGTCTTCCAAGGTTTCGCCGGGAAAGCCTGTAATCAATGTTGTACGCAAACATATACCGGGATTTTTCTCGCGGATAGTTGCAATTAGTTCTTCCATTTCCTGCCGCGTGCTTTGGCGTTTCATCGCTTTCAGCATATTGTTGCTCGCGTGCTGCAAAGGCATATCAAGATAGTTGCAAATATTTTTTCGCTCGCGCATCACGTCCAGAACTTCGAGTGGAAATTTGTTGGGATAAGCATAATGCAAACGAATCCATTCAAGTCCTTCAACGTTGGATAATTTTTCCAATAAAGTTGCAAGGCTTCTCTTTTTATACAAATCCAAACCGTAATAAGTAAGTTCCTGTGCAATCAGCATAATTTCTTTAACGCCGCGCCGTACAAGGCTTTCAGCTTCTTTAACCAAATCTTCTAAGGGTCGGGAAACGTGTGTGCCACGCATCAACGGAATGGCGCAGAAAGAACAAGTACGGTTGCAACCTTCACTGATTTTTAAATACGCATAATGTTGCGGCGTGCTTAAAAAACGCTCGCCGAGCAATTCGCTTTTGTAATCCGCTTCAAATTTTTTCAGCATCAAAGGCAATTCCATGGTGCCAAACCATGCATCCACTTCGGGAATTTCGCTTTCCAAATCGCCGCGGTAGCGCTCGCTCAAACAGCCTGTAACATAGACCTTATCAAGCTTTCCGCGTTTTTTCAAATCGACTTGTTCGAGAATCGTATTAATGCTTTCTTCTTTTGCTTTATCAATAAATCCGCAAGTGTTTACAACAACAATGTTGTGGTCGAGTCTTTTGTTTTCATGGAGAACATCGATATTATTGGCGCGCAGTTGTCCGCTCAAAACCTCGCTGTCCACAAGGTTTTTGCTGCATCCCAGCGTGATGATGTTTACTTTATCTTTCGTAAGCGTTTTTGCCTTCATAATTTGAGATGGCAAAGGTAGGATTTAACGAGGAATGAGAAATGTATAATGTGTAATGATGAATTTTTATTACATATTACTCACTAATAATTAAACGAAATCGTCTGCACCAAATCCGAATGTAAACTTTGCGCAACGGGACAAGTGTAGGCGATACGTTCCAAAATCGTTTTTTGCTTGTCATCTGCATTCAGATTTTTCGGGAAATAAATATCCACTTTTATCTCGCCGATGCGGCGCGGTTCGGCATTCATAATTTTGGTTACTTCGAGTTTTGTGCCCGACAAATCAATGTCCCAATCTGCGGTTTTAATCGCCATGGTTGTAATGATGCAACTGCCCAAAGCCGTCGCTACTAAGTCCGTAGGAGAAAAACGTTCGCCTTTTCCTTTGTTGTCGGTAGGTGCGTCGGTTTCAATAATAGTGCCGCTTTGCAGGTGCGTGCAATCTGTGCGGAGTTCGCCTTTGTAAATAATTTCGGAAGTCATTTTATTTGAGATTTATGATGTATGATTTTTGAATTTGAGAGTAAAGATATTGGTTTAATTTTGTAAGAAAGAGTGATTAAAATGAAGTCTATGAAACCTCCCGATAAAAAAGAATTGCCCATACTTTCTTTCGCTACGCAAAAACATTTTGCAGATTGGCTTGCAAAAAATTTTGATAAAGAAAACGGTTTGTGGTTGCGCTTTTTCAAAAAAGATTCAGGCGAAAAAACCATTACTTATGCACAAGCGTTGGACGAAGCGCTTTGCTATGGCTGGATTGACGGGCAACTGAAAAAATTTGATGAGAAATCTTATATCCAAAAATTTACGCCGCGCCGCGCAAAAAGCGTTTGGTCGAAAAGAAATATCGAACACATTGAACGCCTCACTTCGCTCGGAAAAATGAAACCTTCGGGCGTTGCAATGGTTGAAAAAGCCAAAGACGATGGCACTTGGGAAACGGCTTATGACTCGCCGAGCAAGATGGCTGTTCCCGAAGATTTTTTGACAGCACTTGCAAAAAATAAAAAAGCCGAAGCATTTTTTGAAACATTAAACAAAGCAAATAAATATGCCGTTGCATGGCGACTGCAAACCGCGAAAAAACCAGAAACAAGAACTAAAAGAATGGCTGCAATTTTGGAAATGCTTGCAAAAGAACAAAAGTTCCATTGAGTGATTTTTGGAATTTAATTCTTCCTGTTCACATTCCGCTGAAAGCATTTCGGCGTTATGCCTTCCACATCTTTAAATGCTTTGATAAAATAATTGGTATCCGAAAAGCCTGTTTGAAAAGCCGTTTCCGAAATGGGAGTATAATTTTGCAGCAGCATTTTTGCCTTATCAATTCTTTCCTGTAAAATAAACCGGTTGGGCGAAATGCCGAACTCTTGCTTAAACGCGCGAAAGAAATTTGACTTGCTCATATAAGATTTTTTCGCCAGCAAGTCCATCGAAATTTTGTCGTGAATATTGTTCTTTATATAATCGATTACGGCGGCAAAACGGTTGCTGTTTTTGTATTGCAGATAATTCGTTTCAAAAAATTTCCGCGCCTGCGTTTGCATTATTCTTATCAACAGTTCTTTCAGCGCAAGGTCTGTAATAAAGTCTTTTGCGCTGTTATCTTCCGTCGCGATGCGCAGAATATTATTTGTAGCAGAAGACAAGGACGCGCTGTTGAATAAGTAAAAATGTTCGTCGGAAAATTTCCATTGCGATTCGTTATCTGCTTTCGGAAAATTTCCGTTCAGATAATCCACCGTATTTTTAATAAAATCCTTGCTGATAGAAAGTGCGAGGCATTGCGACGGCTGCGTGTCCGCTTCGGGAAAATCAATAAGCATTTCTTCGCCCGGCAGCATTATCACGCTTTCGCCCGGCAAGTATTCAAACTTTTCACTTTTGTCCGTAATCTTCAGTTCTTTTTTGCCGCGAATCATGCTTGTAAATGCAAAATCACTGAACTTGAGCGACACGTTTTTTACCGATGTATGCGTTTCATAAATATCCAGTTCGCAATCGCGGAACGAATAGCGTTTTCGGCTCTCGACTAAAGTGTCCAAAGTACGAACGGGGCTGAGTTGCAGCGGTTTTAATAATGCTTTGCGCGACATGACTTGAGATTAAATTTTTACGCAAATCGGTTTACATACAAATGTAAGGTTTTATATTTCTTTCCAAATATATTTCATCTGTTAATTTTGAAACAATTGTAACCACATAGAAACATAGTTTATAGATAAAAAACACTTTGTGTAACTCTATGAAATCTTAGTGCAACTCTGTGATACAGCTATTCCACAAAGAAGCTCGAAGTAAACACTAAGTTGCACAAAGGTTTTCATCAAAGATGAAAATTCTATGTTTCTGTGTGGTTAAATATTGCTGTACTTTTCATCGTTTTGTTTACAAAAATCTAATGCGATTATTCTGCTATTTTCCTGCATTTTTTTACTATTTATACAACCAAATGTTAGGTAGCTTTGAGCAAACAAAAAATAAAGATTATGTCAGACGTATTAGAAAGTCCGCTTGTTGAGGACAAAAAAGAAGCAAATAATCATATTGCATTTCCTTCATTTAAGGAAAAATACAACAATTATATCGGCGGAAAATGGACTGCGCCCGTAAACGGAAAATACTTCGACGTAGTTTCGCCCATCAACGGAAAAGTGTTTACGCAAGTGGCGCATTCTTCCAAAGAAGATATTTCGCTCGCCGTTGATGCCGCAACCGAAGCGTTCAAAACGTGGAAAAATACTTCGGCTACAGAGCGCAGCATTATGCTGAATAAAATCGCAGACAGAATGGAACAAAACCTGCAAAAAATTGCCGAAGTGGAAACTATCGACAATGGTAAACCCATACGCGAAACGCTGAATGCAGATATCCCTTTGGCAATTGACCACTTCCGTTATTTTGCCGGCGTTATCCGCGCGGAAGAAGGCTCTGCAACAGAGTTGGATAAAGACACGGTTTCTTTAATTATTCAAGAACCTTTGGGAGTTGTAGCACAAATTATCCCTTGGAATTTTCCGATTTTAATGGCTGTATGGAAACTTGCACCGGCGCTTGCCGCAGGCAATTGCGTAGTGTTGAAACCTGCCGAAAGCACGCCTGTTTCCATTATGGTTTTGATGGAACTGATTGAAGACTTGATTCCCGCAGGCGTTGTCAATATTGTGAACGGTTTCGGTGCGGAACTCGGTCGTCCGTTAGTTACAAATCCGAAGGTGGCAAAAGCTGCGTTTACAGGTTCGACTGCAACAGGTCGTTTGGTTATGCAATATGCGACGGAAAATATTATTCCCGTAACATTGGAACTCGGCGGAAAATCGCCCAACATTTTCTTTAATTCTGTAATGGATGCCGATGATGAATATCTGGATAAAGCCATTGAAGGTGCAGTTTTATTTGCATTGAATCAAGGCGAAATTTGTACTTGTCCTTCGCGCTTGTTGATTCAGGAAGATATCTACGATAAATTCATTGCGCGCGTGGTTGAACGCGTAAACAAAATTAAAGTAGGCAATCCGCTCGACCCGACCGTGATGATGGGCGCACAGGCATCAAAAATTCAGAAAGACAAAATCATGTCTTACCTGAAACTCGGTAAAGAAGAAGGCGCGGAACTATTGACAGGCGGCGATGAAAACCGGCTTGGCGGCGAACTCGAAGGCGGCTATTATATCCAGCCGACTTTGTTCAAAGGCAATAATAAAATGCGCATTTTCCAGGAAGAAATTTTCGGGCCTGTATTGGCGGTAACCACTTTCAAAACAGTAGAAGAAGCCATTGAAATTGCAAACGATACGATGTATGGTTTAGGTGCGGGCGTTTGGACACGCGACGCGCACGAATTGTACCGCGTACCACGTGCTGTGCAGGCAGGAAGAGTTTGGGTAAATCAATATCATTCTTATCCCGCAGGCGCGCCGTTCGGCGGTTACAAGCAATCGGGCATCGGAAGGGAAAACCATAAAATGATGCTCGGTCATTATCGTCAAACGAAAAATATGCTGATTTCTTATAACAAACAGAAACTCGGATTTTTTTAGTTGAATAACTTTTGTTGAGATTCCTCGCTACGCTCGGAATGACGTTGCAGGCGTGTTCTTTTTCTTTAAGATTGATGACGATTTGAAAAATTAATCAAACTCGCTATCGTCATTCCGAACGAGGTACGAGTGAGGAATCTCAACAAATACTTTTATAAAAATGACATTGGTAAAACGATTAGACGCAACAGAAAAAGCTTTGGAAATGATAAACATTCTTTCCGAAGAGCACGGCGATTTAATGTTTTATCAGGCAGGCGGATGTTGCGAAGGCACACAGCCGCAATGTTTTGAAAAAGGTGGCTTCTTTCCCCGAACGAATGATGTGTGCATAGGAACGATTAAAGGTTTTGAATTTTGGGTGGACAGAGATTTGTTTGAATACTGGAAATATTCACACTTTACGCTGGATGTTCTGGATGGTTTCGGTCCCGGCGGCTTTTCGCTGGAAACGCCGCACGGCAAAACTTTCAAAATTCATTATCGTCTTTTCACGGAAGAAGAGCTTGAAAATTTAGAGCCTGTGAAAAGAATGGAATAATCGTTATGCAGAACAGTACTTAGTTCTCTATAATGATTATGTTTATTTGTTCCACTCAATCATTTGAGATTGCACGTCTTTAGCGTTTGAGCCAATCATAATATTGAACTGACCGCTTTCCCAATCGTACTTCAAATCGCTGTTATAGAACTTTAAATTGTCAACTGTAATATTAAATGTTACAGTTTTAGTTTCTCCTGCTTTTAAAAATATTTTTTGGAACCCTTTCAGCTCTTCTACAGGTCTTGCAATGCTTCCAACCATATCTCGTATATAAAGCTGCACTATTTCTCGCCCATCATACTTTCCTGTATTGGTAAGACTTACAGAAGCTTTCAGTGTTTGATTTCCTTTCAAAATTGTATCGCTCAATTGCATCTTTCCATATTTAAAAGCTGTATAGCTCAATCCGTATCCGAAAGGATAAACAGCATCGTTGGAAACATCTAAATAATTGGAACGGAATTTTTCAAACCAATGTCCATCAGCCAACGGACGACCGGTATTGAGATGATTGTAATATAAAGGAATTTGTCCTACATTTTGTGGAAATGTCATAGTTAATTTTCCGGAAGGATTTGACTTACCGAACAGTGTTTCCGCAATAGCTTTACCTGCTTCCGTTCCGCCAAACCAAACATCTAAAATCGCAGGAACATTTTTTGCTTCCCAAGAAATTGTAAGCGGACGACCATTGAACAAGAGCAACACAACGGGCTTTCCTGTTTTCAACAATGCTTTCAGCAAATGCTCCTGAACGTGCGGTATACCTATATTTGAACGACTGCTTGATTCGCCGCTAAATTCTGCACTTTCGCCAAGCGCGGTAACAATAATATCGCTTTTATTCGCCACATTCAGCGCTTCATTCAATAACTCAGCATCGCTTTTGCCACCTCTGCTTATCGATTTACCAAACATGGTTACTCTCTCTTGCATCACAGAATCTTCTACTAAATTTGAGCCTTGCGCATATAACACATTGCCTTTTGTACCAACATATTTTTTTATCGCCTGATAGACAGAACCGTAATCATCCAAATTGGCTGCCACGCTCCATGTACCGCCCATTTGATTGGCGGCATCCGCCAAAGGTCCAATCACGGCAATATTTTCCGATGCTTTTAAAGGCAAAAGCTGATGAGCATTTTTCAATAAAACCATACTTTGTTCTGCAACCTGTTTTGAAAATTCTTTATTTGCAGGTGTAAAAATTTCTGTTTTTGCCCTTTGTTCATCGCAATATTTATAAGGATTTTGAAATAATCCCAATTTATATTTGGCTTCCAAAATTCTTTTGCAAGCATCATCAATATCTGATTGACTAATTTTTCCTTCCTTCAATGATTTTTTTAGTGTAGTCAAAAAACCTTCGCTTACCATGTCCATATCTAAACCGGCTTTTAAAGCCAATGCAGACACTTGTTGCAGGTCGCCTAAGCCGTGTTGGGTCATTTCCATTACGCCCGTATAATCTGAAACCACAAAGCCTTTAAACCCCCATTGTTTACGCAGCACATCTGTAAGCAACCATTTATTGCCCGTTGCGGGAACGTAATCGACAACATTGAATGATGCCATAATGCTGCCAACGCCCGCATCTACCGCAGCTTTGTATGGCGGAAAATAATCGTTGTACATCGTGATATGGCTCATGTCCACCGTGTTATAATCACGCCCAGCTTCAACGCCGCCATACAACGCATAATGCTTTACGCAAGCCATAATATTTTCGTTGGAAGAATAAGTTCCGTTTCCCTGATAACCTTCAACCATGGCTTTTGCTATGGCGCTACCGAGAAAAGGATCTTCGCCCGACCCTTCCGCAACGCGCCCCCAGCGCGGGTCTCGAGCAATATCCACCATCGGGCTGTATGTCCAGCAAATACCATCCGCACTTGCTTCCCGCGCAGCAACCTGCGCCGTTTTTTTGATTAAAGCCGTATCCCAAGAACAGGACAACTGTAGAGGAATCGGAAACTGTGTTTCATATCCGTGAATCACATCCATACCAAAAAGTAAAGGAATTTTCAAACGGCTGTCTTCAACAGCGATGTGCTGAATATCTTTGATTTTAGCGACAGATTTTATGTTGAATAATCCACCGACTTTCCCCTCTTTAATGCTCTCACCAATATTGGAATTTTTCGCCTGCCCCGTTGTAAAATCTCCTGCACTCGGCAAATTGAGCTGACCGATTTTTTCGTCAACCGTCATCTTGCTCATCAAATTATCGATGAATTTATTCATCTGCATATCGCTATTTTGTTGTGCATAAGAAACTGTAATAAAAAAGGAACAGATTGGGAAGAGGATTCTTTTCATTATCATATAAATTTTACTTACAAATTTTTGAGATTGCCACACTGGTGTCTCGCTCGCAATAACGCATGTTCATTATCAAATTATCACATCATCAATCAACTTTAGTAACTTTCGTTCTTTCCGAAACACCGCTTTCATTAATCGCTTCTATCTGAAAATAATAAGGCATTTCCAAGTCCATTGTTTTCAACCAATATTGATTGTCGCCATAAACCATTATACAGTTATACAGCTTATCAGGTTTTGTTCCATAATAAATATTATAGGCGTAAGCATCGGCCGACGGTTTCCATCTGAGCCATGCGTCACGCTTATCTTTTTCTGTTCTTAGGACAACAAAACCCCCGACAGGCTTGGGTTTTGTGCCATTTACATTACCAAACACACGCAGCCCGCTAATGGCAAATTTTCCCGAAGGAACGTGTATATTTTCTAACTTGATAAACCTTGCTTTTACAGGTTTTTGCAGTTCTACATAGTCGTGCGGCACATCGGTTTTATTGTTGGATTTGTCAGCTAATATTTCCCAATTTTTCCCGTCAAGCGAATAATATAATTTGTACCGGATAAAAATATCTGTTTGCTTTCCTAAGAACTTTGCGTCCTGATCGGCATAATTTATTTGAACTGCGTTCACGGTCGAAACATTTCCCAAATCCGAAACGATATATTCGCCTGCATTTCCTGTTGCCGCGCTCCAATAAGTTTGTATGCGTTCATCAACCGCATAGTTCGGTTCATAATTGCCCAACGTTGAACTTACAACAACAGGCTTGTCGTAATTCAACAGCATCCAGCCCGTGAAATAAGATGAATCATAATTGCCGTTACCGGATAATTTTTTTTCGGCAGGAAGATAATGCGGGTAATCGCCGAACGAAGTATTGCACCACATCACATTGTCTTTATCAAAACCCGCACGCCAAATACCGATGCGGCGTTCAAAATTATTTTTCACAGCGATTGTCATAGTGCTTACGTGCCAATAGTTTCCGTTGTTGTCCTGAAAGGTTGCACCATGTCCCGCGCCGCGTGCAAAACCACCGGCTTTCATGCTCAACGGGTCGGACTGCGGCGTGAAACCGCCAAGCGGGCTATCGCCGACAATCACGCCGTCGGCATACCCGCTGAACTCCGTTCCAGGCGCGGCGTATTGATAATAATATTTCCCGTTATGCTTCGTCATCCAACTACCTTCGATAAACGGGTCGAGAAAAGAATTATCATAATATTCGCCGAAACGCTGCCAGCCGTAACGCCAATCTTCCAACGCATAAATTTCTTTTCTGTAACCAATCGGCTGCAATGTTTTTCTGTCCAACTCAATACCGTAAGTCGGGAAGCGGTTGCTGCTGCCATTATACATATATAACTTACCGTCATCATCCGTGAAAAATGCGGGGTCCCAACCGCCGATAGTAAACGAATCTACCAAAGGTTTCCATTCGTTGGCTTTTGGATTGGTGCTCATCCAAACTGTAAAATTACTTGTGTAAGTGGACCCGAAAACAATCATGGTGTCGCCGATAATGCCAACTGCGGGCGCGCATAAATCGTCATAAGTGCCAGTGTTCCAAGGACGGAGAAAACTCTTTGAAATAAAATGCCAGTTGCCCATATCGTTACTCCACCAGTAACCTTTTTGGTTCGTAGAAAATAAATAATAATCGCTTTTATAATTCACAATTACAGGGTCGGCGGTTGCCCTGTGATGCCCCCATTTTGTAAAATCGGGAATGGGCGTATAGCCGTAATCAATGTTGATTGGGTTACAGTAAGTAGCCCCCTTCCAATTTCTTCCAACAGGAGAAGAGCTTTGTGCAAATAATATTTGCGATGATAAAATGATGATAATAGATAAAATTAATTTTCGCATCAGTTATTTGTTTTGTTGTAATGAAATCCAAGCTTATTTAAACCTTGTTGTACTTCGGGACAACTCATAAATAATTTCCACAACAAGCCGCTTCTGTAATTTTCTATCATTGGCGCTATTGTACCTTCGTCAATTGCCAAATATTTTTTTGGATACCAGTTTGCCGTTTCGCTGAAAGCATCGTAAAACCCGTATTTACCCCAGATTTTATTTCCTAAATCATTATAAAAATATTTCAATGCTTTCATCGATTGTTGCGGCGTGTAAGGGAAAGACGAAAGCGCAGCAGTCGGCGTAATTACCCCCAAATCGCTTTGCATATTCGGCGCGTGCGCTGTATAACCATCGACAGAATAGCTCGCCGTCAAGCCCCAGCAACTATCACTATAACCCTTAAAATTTTTGGGATTGTCTGCGCACCATTGCTCGTTGATGAGCGCCATGTTTTTTGTTTGTTCATCATAGCTTCCATATTCATCTCGCAAGCCGTTCGGATTTAGTCCCAGAAAAGAATATTGCGTCCAAAAGATTGGTCCTCCGTAAGCCGGATTCCCCTGCTGGTAAAACGGGATGGAAATATTTTTGTAAATGGAGGTGTGTTTTATTTTTCCGTTCATACACCACCCTTCAACATACACTTTTTTATCAATCGAATGTGCAGGCGAGGAAGCTGCCAAAATGTAGGCAATCAAGCATTCATTAAAACCATGAATGGGAAAATTCATTTGCCAGCCGTAATCGGGACTCCAGTGCCAGTACAAAACATTTTTCCCATGCGTGTACCAAGAATAATCCGCATTTTTCCAGATTGTATTAATCCTATTGATTAGATTGTTTTCATTTTTAAAATTTGTTTTCAGATATTGCCGCACGCAAAGCAATCCCTGCAACAAAAAACTGCTTTCGACCATATCTCCGCCGTCATCTTTCTGCCCGAAAGGTTTTGTATGCCCGTTTGGATAATACCAATGCGAAAACATTCCATGATATTTCTCTGCTTTCTCTAAAAAAACTATAATCTTAGTTATTTGATTAATAAATTCTCTTTTAGTAATAAAACTTCGTTCACAACCTACAATCAAATTCATCAAACCGAAGCCGCTTCCGCCTGTCGCAATAACATCGGAATCATGTTCCGGGTATATATCATCTGCATGAATCCGTTCGAAAGCCATACCACTTGCGGGTTCTGAGCCTTTGTAGAAATAATCGAATGTGCGTTGTTCCACTAAAGTAAGTAATGCGGAATCGGATAAAATTTCAGGACGTTCAGTTATTGCACTGCTTTGCGCTTTTGCTGTAAATACACAAAGCAAGAGAAGAAAAATAATCAATAATTTATTATTTAGTTTATAATATAAATTCATCATTGTTAATTAAGATAATTTGCGCGAAAGCCTAATCTTTTCATTCCTCGTTTTACTTCGTCACAGCTTGTAAATAAACTCCACAACAAACCGCTCCTGTAATTTTCTATCATCACAATTTCAGGTCCTTGGTCAATCGCCAAATAAGAATCCGCAAACCATAAGTCCTTCAAGGAAAAAGCATCCACAAAGCCATAATTTCCCCAGAGTTTGTTACCGAGTTCATAATAGAAAAATCGCAGCGCATTCATTGATTCCGTTGGTGTGTAAGGCAATGAAGCAATTGCCGCCGTAGGCGAAATAACACCCACATCATTTGTTGGCGAACTGACATTGTAACCACCATTCTGAATGTCGCTTGCCGTAAGTCCCCAGCAAGTGTCGCTGTAACCGAAATAGCCGTTGGGATTGGCTTTGCAATACGCATGATTAATCAATGAATGGTTTTTTGTTTGCAAAGCATAATCTGCATAGGCATCGCTTAAACCGCTTGGATTGATACCTAAGAAAGAATAATGCTCGTAGAATAACGGACCGCCTAAATTTTCGCCCAAAGGCAACACGATTCCGTAGGAAGTGTTACCGTTTTTTATAGCGCCGTTGCGTGCCCAGCCGTTATCATAAACCGACTTTTCAATCGCATGATTGTTGGACGACGCTGCCAATACATACGTAATTAATGCTTCGTTCCAACCTTGCACTTGTGTATTGTTTTCCCAACCATTATCATTACTCCACAACCAATACAAAACATTTTGATTGTTCTCATACCAAGTCCAATCAACGTTATTCCACAAAGTATTAATGTCGTTTCGCAGTGTTGTTTCTTCGGTTGATGAGGCGTTAAAATATTGCCGCACACATAGCAAGCCTTCCATTAAATAAGATGTTTCCACAATATCGCCGCCATCATCCTGCGAGTTGAAAGGAACAGTTGCTCCCGTACTTCCGTTAATCCAATGCGAGAAGGTTCCATGGTAAGCTGTGCAATTATTTTTCAGAAAACTTACTATCTTTTGAATGCGCATAACAGCGTCGTTTCGTGAAATAAAATTTCTTTTTACGGCAACAATCATCGACATAATGCCAAAACCCGTACCGCCTATGGTTACAATATCGCCACTTGTGTTTCTTTCGCGCGCCATACCACTTGTTGGATGAGCAAAATCCCAAAAATACTTAAAGGTTTGCTTTTGTACCAAGTCCAATAACTCGCTGTCGCTGATGGATGGAAATTTTGGTGTGGAATCGATTTGTGTAATCAAATTAATCGCCGCCGCCGCTTGCAATGCGCCACCGCTTTGCGACTGCAATGTTTTGAAAACTTTAAGCGTATATTTTGATAATGGTTTCAACACTTGCTGCGGTTGAATTGTAACGGTACTATCGTTATTGGAATAAGAAAAATCCAGTGCTGAATTTACATTAGCGCTATCGACCAATATGATAAAATTATTGATTGAAGAATGATTAACCTTATCTGAAAAAAACAGCTTTATCACAGGATGAAAATTGATATAATAAACATCGTTTGAATTTGTTCCATTTACCCAAATAGATGAAAGGGAAAATGTTTCCGATGACGGTTTAGCAACATTGCCACTATTTGTTTTGGAACAAGAAAAAAGGGCAACAAAAATTAAGTATAAAAAATGCTTTTTCATTTATTGTATGCTCTCAAAATAAAAGAGGCTTCCATGCAATTCCAGCCCCTTTTATTTTTATTAATATCCGGGATTTTGTGTAAGTACACCGCTGCTGTTATCTATTTCTGTTTGCGGAATTGGCCATACTTCGTTTTTATTGGCTTTCCAGCCTAACGGTCCGAAAACAGTTGCAGCACGTCCTTGACGAATAACATCGAAATAGCGGTCATTTTCCATTGCCAATTCCACTCTGCGTTCATGCCAGATAGCTTCACGTAATTCTGTTTGGTCAGTAGTTGTAACTTTTGGCAAAACAGAAGAATTGCTTCCGCGTGCACGCGCCCTTACCAGCTCCAGTGAAGCCAATGCTGCTGCCGTATTTCCCAATTCATTATTGGCTTCAGCATTCATCAGCAATACTTCTGCATAGCGAATGACACGTACATTTTGGTCTGCGCCTTGGTTGTCTGCCAGCGCTACCGAAAACGGTACGTAAGCTTTCATGTTGTACATGGTGGGCGAGCCGGCTTGCGCAGCAGGTACAACATCTCCACTTGGCGTAGTTGTACCTGCCATCATTACGGTTGCCGCTAAGCGCGGGTCGCCGGTTTCAAATGCGTTTACCAAATCCTGCGTAGGTACGTTAAATCCCCAGCCCGCGCCTGCATCACGATTACCTTGGACTTGCGCGTATTGACTATTGCTGATATCACTATTGCCATCTACATAATTGCATTGAATTTCAAAAATAGATTCCGAATTATTTTCATGGGCGATTCTGAATAGCTGATAAAAATCGGGATACAAACTATACACCCCCGAAGAAATGACCTGATTGGTATAATTCAGAACGTCGGACCATTCTTTTCTATACATAGCGACTTTGGCATGCAAAGCAAGCGCTGCGCCTTTAGTGGCTCTGCCGGCTTCATCGGCAGAAACCGTAGTAGGCAAGTTGGCTGCCGCATCCGTCAAATCTTGCTCAATTGCATTATATACAGAATCGGCGGAACTTTGCGGCGGATTCAATTCCTCCTGTGTTGTGGGAACGTGTAACACCAAAGGAACGCGCCCGAATGCTCTTACCAAACGGAAATAGGAATAAGCGCGGATAAATTTTGCTTCAGCAAGGTAACGCGCTTTTGTGCTCGCATCTACAGTGGTCATCGTGTCCACGTTATCCAACACCTGATTGCAGAAATTGATGTTCTGATATTGTCCTTGCCAAAAGCCGTCTCCCTGCCCCTCAGTTGCTGTTACCGTGAAATTGTCGTACAAATTAATATAGGCAGCATCGCTGGGAACACTGCCTTTGGCGGCATCATCAGAACCAATATTTTCCAGAATAAGAGATGCAAAAGCTACATTATTCCAACTGCGTAAATTGCCGTAAATGGAATTAACGGCGGCTTGTGCGTCTGATGCTGTTTGCCACAATTTTGTTGCTGCCGGCTGTCCTTGCAAATTTGCATCGGCACTGATAAACGATTTGGAACACGAACCCAGAAACAAGACAGATACAACTAAGCACGCAAGCATTATTCTTCTATTAAGACCGGAATCCTTGTGTTTTCTTGTATTGATATTATTGAATTTCATAATAGTAATTTTTGTTTTGCTTTTAGAAAGTAAGATTTACTCCGAAAGTATAGGTAGCATACGTTGGGTAAACATTGTAATCGATACCCATGTTGCCGGGTGATTCGCCGCTTATTTCAGGCGTAAATCCTTTGTACTTTGTAAAGAGGAATGGATTTTGTGCATTTACATAAAATCTTAAACCTTGCATATGCCATTTCTCAACAAGGTTTTCGGGTAATGAATAACCCAACTGAATATTGCGTATTCTTAAATAACTGCCGCTTTCCACATAATAAGAATTAATGTAATAATTTTCTCTGCCGCCTATATCGGCAGAAGAAGTTGTATTAGATGTTCCTTCGCCATGCCAGCGGGTTTTATAGAAGTCTTCGGTATAGTTTTCATTGCCATAGCGTAGGCTTTGATTGCCATTATATATATCTACGTCTGCTACGCCGGTAAGGTCAATAGACAAATCCCATGTTTTATACCGGACATTGGTATTAACGCCGTAATAATATTTGGGATTGGGGTTGCCAAGTACGACTCTGTCATTTCCCGAAATGGGACCTACGCCTGTTGTGCTGAGATATTTAAAATCTCCGGGTTTTGCATCAGGTTGATATTGGTTTCCGTCTGCATCTTTGTAATTATCAATTTCCGCTTGGTTTTGAAAAATACCAATGACTTTATATCCGTAGAAAGCGCCGAGTGGCAATCCCACTTTGGTAATGGTTGCCAATTGTCCGCCGGTAGAAGCATTTGCACCTGAATATAACGCAGCAAGCGGTATATAAGATTCGACAAATTTATTACTGTTGGCAGAACCGTTAACACCGATGCTGTATGACCAGTTTTCGCCGACATTATCATGCCAGTTAAGCGTTACTTCTACGCCGCGGTTGCGTACTACTCCGGCATTTTCTAACAATGTGGAAACCGTAGTTCCGGAAGATGCCAGAACACCAACAGGAAATACCAGACGTTCAGTCTTTTTGTTATAATAATCTGCCTCGAGCGTAAGCCTGTTTTTCAAAAAAGCTGCTTCGATGCCGGCATTTGTTCCAACGCCTAATTCCCAATTCAATGGTGGCGGTACTAATGATGCAAGGCTTTGGCTCGGGGAAATAATACCTGTATTGCCATAAATTATTGAGCCGGCTGTTGTGGTTGTTTGTGAGGCTACATAAGCCGGAATACCACTATTTCCTACTTTACCCCAACTTCCTTTAAATTTCAATACATCAAAAATCCGTTGATTTTTCATAAATGGTTCATTGGACACAATCCATGCAGCACCAATAGACGGCAAAGTTGCCCGTCCGGAGTTGCCCGTAAATTTACTGTCGCCATCGGAGCGCAATGTGCCGGTAATGCTGTAACGGTCTTTATAGGAATATGAAACTCTGCCGAAATAGGAGCTTTCTTTTTCCAAAGCAGGGTAAGTTTGTATGCCGTTCACAGACGGCGTTACATTATAAATGCTTCCGGGCGTGCCGGCATTAAAATACCATGTTGCCGGGTCGGAAGACAAAGAACCGTCAACGGCTGTAGCATGAGATTCGCCATAAAAATTGCGGTAAGCCGATTGTCCAAGTAAAATGGTCAATCTATGGTCGCCAAACATATTGGAATATGTCAATGTGTTTTCCAACTGCCAGTTCTTCGTATTTAGTTTGCCCTCAGTTAAAGTATTGTGTGTACTGTATTGTGTCGATGTTGCCTGATAGACCGGCGTAAAGCCTTGTTGGTCAACATCAATATAAGTTCCGCCTACAGAACTGTGAAATACAAAATGCTTTGCAAAATTTATTTCTACATAAGCATTGCCGCTCAAATTATAAGTCTGCGTAGTTGCATGGTTGTAATCCATTACTACTTGCGGATTCACTACGGATTGTCCTAAACCATAAGTTCCGGGATCGCCATAAGTGCCGTCTGCATTCTTAGGGGAAATAATTGGCGGTGCCGTATAAATGTCTCGCCAGATCGCACCGGGTGCATCGTGAGATTTGCTATAACTGCCTACGATATTATAACCGAATTTAAAGTGGTTGGAAATTTTAATATCATTATTAAAACTTGCCGTGTATCTCTTGAAGTTATTGGTTTTTAAAATGCCGTCCTGGTCAAGATAGCCGAGCGAAACGTTGTAAGTAGATTTATCTCCGCCACCATTTACCGAAATCTGATGATTGGTAATCAGTGCATGGCGTGTTTCAATATCAAACCAATCTGTACCGGCACCGAATTGCGATACATCTAATAAATCAGTTCCATTATTAAGCTGGGTCAATTCATTATACAGGGTAGCATATTCGGTTCCGTTCGCCATTTTAGGAACATTTTGTGCAATTTGTGTTCCTACCGAACCATTATAATTTACAGAAATTCCTTTGACTGCACCTTTCTTAGTTGTAATCAGTACAACACCGTTGGCACCTCGCACACCGTAGATAGCCTCACTGGAGGCATCCTTTAAAATACTTACATTGTCGATATCCGACGGATTAAGATAATTAATATCTGTAACCCATACGCCATCCACAATATAGAGTGGGGCTGTGCTTCCATTAAACGACCCTAAGCCTCTGATAAGTACTTGTGGCGAAGCTCCGGGACTTCCGTTATTTGTTATCTGCACACCGGCGACCTTACCTTGTAAGCCGCTGAGCGCATTGGTTACACCTTGCTTGGCAATTTCTCCACCTTTAATTTGTGCGACCGAGCCCGTAACATCAATTTTACGTTGCGTACCATAGCCGACCACTACTACTTGAGATAGCTCATTGGCAGAAGATGCTAAACGAATAGTAAAAGAGGTTTCAGTACCAAGTGTATATAATTGCAAATTATACCCCACACTACTGATTTGTAGTATGCTTCCCGGTATGGCAGATATGGTAAAATGACCGCTTGAATCGGTAGAAGTGCCTTTGGTGGTTTGCTTTACAAATATAGTGGCTCCATTCAAAGGATTTCCTGTGGCAGAATCCACTACCTGCCCGTAATATTCGGTTTGCTGGGCAAACAGGAAAGCCGGAAACAGCAGAAAAAGAAAAACTTGAATTTTTTTCATACAGATGTGTTTAATTTAAAAAAACGCTTGACTTATGTCCCTCCAAAAGTACTTTACAAACAATTGTTATTCATAAATCATTAACACATCTCAATTACATCAATCTTCGTTTTTTCAAGATTTTTTCTTTCTCATATATACTTCATTATAATTTAATATTATTGGTAATAAATTTATTATCAATAAATTAAAATAATTTCAGAAATCTTTACAGAATACTAATATTTGTTTGTACAAATTTTGTGATGTACTCCCATAGTTACGGCAAAAACCTACATATTCATAAATTTTATCATAAAATCGTTCAGGTTTTCATGTTCTTCCAATTGTATTTTTTTGCGGAGACGATAGCGTTTTATTTCCACACCGCGTGTAGAAATGTTTAAAAGCGGCGCAATCTCTTTGGTGGAGAGGTTCATTTTTAAATAAGCGGCAAGACGTAAGTCCTGTGCCGTTAATTCGGGGTATGTTTGTAAAAGTTTATCAAAAAATTCTTCATGTACTTTATTGAAACCGTTGTCGAACAAATGCCATTCGGTTTCTTCATCTTTTACGTGCTTGTCCAGTGACTTGGATAAGCGTTGGATTTGGCTGTGAATTTCATCTGTGCTACTGAATTTTTTCAACGAGTCAAGATTATCTTTAAATTTCTTCAGCACATTTTTCTTCTTGATTAAATCCATTGCCAATTTTGCAAGGTCTTCACTTTTGTGAACGACTTCTTCGGAAAGCTGCGCTTCCTTCAAGCGGAGAATTTCATTTTCACTTTTTTGTCTTTGTAATGCCACTTCTTCTTTCATTCTTTTTGTCAGCAGCAATTGTTGTTTTGCCAGCCTGTGCCTGTGCCAGCGAACAGCAAGCAGTATTATCAACGCGAAAAGCAATACATACATTATTTTGGACCAAACCGACCAATACCAGGGACTATTTATGACTATAAAAAATGTAATGGTGTCGTCCGAAAGATTGGTTTTAAGTCGGAAAGTGTAGTTGCCCGGCGATAAATTAGGAAAATCTTTAAAAGAAGTGTGTGTCCATTCACTCCAAACAGCGTTGTCATCTTTGGAAAGTGAATAACTATATGAAACATTTGCTGCATAATTCAGCGATGAGAAATGGATAATCAACCCATTTTGCTTATAAGGCAGCACTATTTTATCTGTTCCGTCGAAATATGAGCTGTCGATTACATGGTAATGACCTTTGTCAAAAATATCTATCTCCATAATCGTTGGTATAGAAGCGGCTGAGCTTCGATAACGGTTACGGTTGATAACGGCAAAGCCTTCTTCGCCGCAAATAAAACTTTGCGATGAACTATATGGAATGATATTTTCAAATCCCGATACAAGCGCAAAAATTTTCGAGTTAAAAGTAAAAGAGACAGCATTAGGAGCTTGATTGTCTTTATATACAACACCATCGTCGTTATTGATAAACCAAAATCCTTTGCCGCTGTCGGGAATAATGGTACGTGAATAAAAGTATTCTCCTAAATCTTTTTTAAGTGAATCCAGTCGGTGTAAAGTATTGGTCGAAAAATCATAATCGAAAATGCCCGCTTCCGAATTTGCCAGCACGTTGCCGTTTTTTTCATTTTCATAAAATGAGAAGTTATTGTCTCTAGGTGCTCCGGATGCTTTGTCTAATTCTTTTATGGCAACAATGCCGGTAAAATCTTTCGAAGGCTGAAATACAAATACACCCTTATACGCATGCTTTATCCAAATAAGCCCGCTTTTATCTATACGCAGTTTATTCACAGGCATATTATCTGTTCCTGAAATAATATTGGAAAACATCCATTGACCGCCTGTTTTTTTGTACACGGCAACACCGTTATAAGTACCTTCCAGTAAAATACCGGGATTATTTTTCAAAGGCTCAATATCCCAACCGGCAGAGGAATCGAATAATGTCCGTACATTATTTCTGTTGATGAGTACTGTGCTTTTATTGTTGCCGCAAAAAAGCTGATGGTCAATAACCTTTAAATCCCAAACCTGACCGGTCATACCGCCGAAGCGCGTTAAAGCATTTTCGTCAAAAGCTTCCAGCGATGTAAACGGCGCACGAAACAGCCCGTGGTTGGTTGCCGCATACAGGTAATTCTGAAAAATAGCAATAGAATATACCGTACCTACTTTTCCTTGCAAATCTCTGAAATAACTGATGTTGGAGTTGAGTACAATCTGTGCAATACCTTTGTCCAACGCCAGCCAGCAATTGCCGTCAGCATCTTTAAAAATATTTAAAACGGTATTGTTTTCCAATCCGGAGTTCCGGTCAATTTTGCCTACTGTTTTTCCCTGTGCATCCATCAGCAACAGCCCGCCGGAAATTGTACCAATCGCAAGCAGGTTGTCATTTATCCAGGTGCCGTTGTTGATTTCATTGGTTTTCAGGTAGGCATCGTCTGCGCAGGGAAAGGGGCGGTAATTTTTGCCGTCAAAAATAAAAATGCCGTTTTTTTCGGTACCTACAAGCATTTCATTACTTCCATAAGGAAGAATAAAATAGACGGAGTTGACAGCCGAATCGGAAGAGACAGCGACAAAATCTCCGTTTTCATCAATAGTAAAAATCCCTTTGTTTAAAACGTTTACATAAAAGCGGTCTCTTACCCGGAAAGGAAACATGACAACGCCGGGCGGAACAATGGTTTTTATCCGGTTATTTCTCAAAAGATACAGCCGCGAAAAGGATTGAAACAAAGCCTCATCCGGCGTGGCAATTATTTTCCAGATTTCTTCATTTGGGAAAAGTGTATCAGTAATTAAGTTGTCCAGCGAATGGTAATGATAACCGCCATACAAATTCTTTTGCCAATAGCCAACTTCGCCAAAACCTCCTGTATAAATTTTTCCTCTCCCGTCGGCAGATACGCCTCTTACAATCTGTTGCTTGGGCAGAGAATATGTTTTCCATTCTTCGCCATTAAAAACCAACAATCCTTTGTTATTGCCAAAATAAAGAACATTATTCTCGTCCTGTGTTACTGACCAATTTTGTCCTTCGGCATTATAAATATTTTTGGGATAATTAATGATTTCGGGTTTGATTTCGTATTGCCCGGATATAATATTCGAGCATAATAAAACGACAATAAAAAGAAAAAAGCTACGCTGGTTCATTCCACAAAGATTTTCTTGCGCCTGTACCGCAAGTCCGAACAAATTTAGTAAATCGGCAGATATTTCTGTATATCGGAATTATTTGCGAAATCGTATTTTTGCGCATTAAATTTCTGTTATCATGCAGCTGAAACAAGTTGATGTAGTTGAAAATATAAGTTCGGAAGACTTTAAAACAAATTATTACGATACTCGCAAACCTCTTGTCATTCGCGGACTTGCGAAGCAATGGGCTGCATATCAAAAATGGAACTGGGACTACTTTAAAGAAATTGTAGGACAAAAAGAAGTAGGCATTTACAACAATGTGAAAAGCGATGCTTACACACCTGTAAATAAAGCAGACGATTACGTAAAGTTTGGCGAATACATAGATATGATTCGCCAAGGTCCGGCGCAATGGCGCATATTTTTGTTCAACATTTTCAGTCATGCACCACAATTAGCAGACGATTTTGCTTATCCTACGCATTTGATGAAAGGCTTTGTAAAGCGTGCACCTATGCTGTTTACCGGCGGACAAGGCGCTGTAACACACATGCACTTCGATATTGACTTGAGTCATATTGTTCACACACAATTTATCGGCAGGAAAAGAGTATTGCTATTTCCTTTCGAAGAGCAGCACAAGCTCTACCGCAAGCCTTATGAAGTGTTAAGCCTGGCAGATTATACCAATTATTACGATGCTGAAAAAAGCAAACTGGACTTACAAAAATTTCCCGCCATTAACTACACACGTGGTTACGACATTATTTTAGAGCACGGCGATACATTGTTTATGCCCGCGGGATACTGGCATCATATGGAATACCTCGAAAGCGGATTCGCCATGAGCCTGCGTGCGCTGAACAATTCTTTTTCGGGCAAGATGAAAGGCTTGTGGAACATTGTTGGAATGCGCAATATTGATACACTTATGAAGAAAGTACGTCCGCAACAATGGTATAACTGGAAACAGAAAAAAATACTCGCCGATGCAGCAAAAGAAATAACAACAGCACAGTAAATTTTGATTGAATAAAAAATTCATTAAAAAGAGCGGGACATATTTATCCGGCTCTTTTTCTTCATTCCGCTTTACTAACAAGTTTTAATTTTATAAAAAAATCTTAATACTTTTTGTATTTTTTAAAAAGTATTCTCTACTTTAGCTCTAAATTATTAACAAAAATGTAATCTTTTTGTTAGCTAAAGTTAATGTCGCCTAAAAATATATCATACAGAAAAAGCATTCTTAAAGAACTGTTATCACACCAAACGCTGGCTTGTGCAGATATAAGTGCAAGCATAGGCAAAAGCGTTGTGCTTACAACACGAGTGCTGAACGAAATGATTACCCATGGCATTGTTGAAGAGAAAGGTTTAGCGCCATCGAGCGGCGGCAGAAGACCGGCAACTTATTCTATAAAACCCGATGCTGTTTATCTCGTGTCGGTAGCAATGGACCAGTTCGTTACAAGGATAGCATTGCTGGATGCCGGCTTAAACCCCGTAATTCCGGAAACCAAAATAGAACTGCCGCTGGCAAATAATGAACACGCATTGGAAACGTTGACCAATACAATAAGCTCCGTCATAAAAAAATCTGGAATAGCCCCAAATAAAATACTTGGAATAGGCATTGCAATGCCGGGATTTATAGACGCCAAAAAAGGAGCCAATTATACTTTTCTCGGACATAATACAGCAGCCTTTATTAAAACGCAAACCGGTTTACCTGTATTTATCGAGAATGATTCGTCGGCAATTGCATTAGCAGAATATAAATTCGGCATAGCGAAAGGCGAGAAAAATGCCATGATTATTAACATCAGTTGGGGAGTAGGTCTGGGAATGATTATAGATAACAAGCTCTTCCGGGGCGATAACGGCTTTGCAGGCGAGTTTAGCCATATTCCTTTGTTCATCAACGGGAAACTATGCAGCTGCGGCAAAACAGGATGCCTGGAAACAGAAACCTCACTCGGCTTCATGCTGGAACAGGCTATTGAAAAAATTAACCACGGCAGAGCATCGGTATTAAAAAAAATGCTAACCGACGCCAAGGACCACGAACAAAAGTACCAGGATTTTATTAAGGCAGCCAATATTGGCGATTCATTGGTGGTGGAAATTATTTCTGATGCAGGATACAATATCGGGAGAGGCATTGCGATACTTATTCACTTACTCAACCCCGGAAAAATAGTCATCAGCGGTCGCTGTGCTGCCGCCGGAAAAATATGGCTTGCGCCCATACAAAGAGCTATCAATGAATTCTGCATACCGCATTTGGTAAGTAACACAAAAGTAGAAGTATCTACACTTAATCACAAAGCGGAAATTATAGGAGCAGCCGCATTATTAATAGAAAATATTCAGCACTCTACTTTCGACAGGAATGAAGCAACATCCAATAACAATTCCAGGCAAGCGGTAACACACGCTTAAAACAACCAATTAATTTTTTTCACTTACCCCAAAAATGAGAATTATGAACAAACGAAACATTCACTATTTAAAATCGCTGCTGATAGCGATTGTGGTCTTATGCGTTCACAAGACGTCTTTTGCGCAAGACCAAAGCCAGATTACAGGTACGGTAAAAAGTACTGCCGGAGCGCCATTGGGCGGCGTTACGGTAACAGTTGTAAACGGCAAAGCCCACGATATAACCAAAGACGACGGAAGTTTTTCCATCAAAGCGGCTATTGGCGCTACACTACGATTTGCTTACATTGGTTATGCAACGAAAGAAGTAATTGCATCAACTTCTACATTGAATGTAACGCTTACGCAAAGCGATACTGCAAGCGCAGGCAATGATGTGGTAGTAACGGCATTGGGTATTAAAAGAAAGAGCCGCGCGTTGGGCTACGCCGTCCAGGAGGTAAGCGGACAAACTTTAGCTGATGCAAAAGAGCCAAATCTTGTAAATGATCTTTCTGGTAAAGTTGCAGGGTTACAAATCACTCGTTCAGGTAATGGACCCGGTGGTTCTTCTCAAATTGTTTTAAGAGGAAATAATTCAATATCAGGATTAAGCCAACCGTTAATTGTTGTAGATGGTGTTCCATATGACAATTTCACAGGAGCATCAAACAACGACTTTTGGAATCCATCTTTGGATATGGGTAATGGTTTGAGCGACATCAGTGCAGACGATATTGCTTCACTTACTGTATTGAAGGGTCCCGCAGCAGCCGCACTTTACGGCTCAAGAGGTGGTAACGGAGTAATTATGATTACCACTAAATCGGGTAAAAAGCAAAACGGATTAGGTATATCTGTTTCATCTTCGATAGGCATTGAAAGTATTTTTGCAAACCCTAAATTACAGAAGGATTTTAGTGCCGGTTCATCAGGCGTTTATAGCCCAACTGCAAGTACAAGCTGGGGTGCTCCAATCGATGGACATTTAGTTGAAGATGCACAAGGAGATAGCGTTCCGTTAAGGGCTTACAACAATGTTGGTAATTATTTTGGCGATGGCATTATTTCTAACCAAAGCATTTCATTCCAGCAGCAATTTAACAATACTTCTATCTATACTTCTTATAACCGTATGGATGATAAAAGCATTATTCCAGGCGCAAAACTAACAAGAAACAATATTACAACAAGAGCCGTAACTAAATTTGGTAAGGACAATAGATGGTCATTTGATGCGAAAATTCAATACATTAATTCTGTAGCCAAAAACAGACCACAAGGAGGTGCTGCAGTTCAAGGAAACAATACATTTTTTGCGACCTATCTTCTTCCGCCGTCAATTGACATTACCAGTTATAAGAAAGCGACTGATGAGAATGGTAATATGATTTGGTATGCCGGTGGTAACGCACAAAATCCTTACTGGGCAGCTAAATATCGTCTAAACAGCGATGCAAGAGACAGATTTTTAATGCATGGAACATTAAAATATCAGTTCAATGATTGGTTAAGCGCCCAAGTTGAAGGCGGCTCCGACATGTACACAACCAATACCGAGAGTAAAACATACGCTGGCAGCCCAGCAAGTACAACAGGGAATTATGGTGTAGGAAAATCTACTTTCCGTGAAACAGATTATAGCGCTTTGGTAACTGCACAAAAAGATGATGTGTTTGGAAAGTTAGGAGGTACTGTTTCTGTAGGCGGCAATCTAATGTCTCAATACAGTTCTTATTTAAACTCAAGCGCAGGGCTCTTAGTTGTTCCAAACCTTTTTACACTTGGCAACGCAAGTGGATATCCAACGACAAGTTCAGGCTATACGAATAAAAAAATTAACTCTGTTTACGGTACACTGGAATTGAACTATGATGATTATTTGTATCTTACTGGTACCCTCAGAAATGACTGGTCATCAGCGTTAAGCTCTGCAAATAGGTCATACAGGTATCCATCTGTAAGTTTATCTTATGTATTTACTGATATGATTAACAAGGTCGGCGGACACTTACCTTCATGGATTAGCTATGGTAAATTACGTGCATCATATGCGTCTGCAGGTAATGACCTTCCTGCATACCAGCTGTATAATACATATAGTATTGGCAAAGACCCTAATGGTAATACCACCGCTCAAAGAGGAAGTGTGTTGTACAATCCCGACATAAAAAGTGAACTAATGAAATCTTATGAAGCAGGTCTGGAAATGCGATTTTTCCAAAGCCGTGTAGGATTTGACCTTGCTTTGTATAAATCAAATGCAACAAATCAAATTTTCAATTTACCATTGGATCCATTAAGCGGATATAGCTCAATGAAAATAAATGCTGGTAATATTCAAAATAAAGGGGTTGAGTTGGTGGTCGATGCAAAGATACTAGACAACCCAACTGGATTCGGTTGGACAATTACCGGAAATTATTCCACAAATAACAATACGATTAAAGCATTATATGGAGATATTCAAAAATACACATTGGGTGGTTATGACAATTTATCTGTAGTTGCAGAAGTTGGTAAAAAATATGGCGAAATTTATGGAACATATTTTGACCGAGTAACTGATAAAACCAGCCCATATCATGGTCAACTGATTGTAGATAATGTAGGCAGACCTCAGGCTGCAGACGGTTCAGCAACCAAAGATTTGGGAAATCAACAAGCCAGTTCGCTATTAGGCATTACTAATGGTTTTACCTACAAGAACTTCAGCTTATCAGTTCTGGTGGACGCTCGTTTCGGGGGCAAAATGTTTTCAGCTACTTTAACGTCCTTAGAATTAAATGGAACATCAGCTTTGACTGTTGTAAACGGCAGAAGAGATTCAATGGTTGTTGCCGGCGTGGTTGATAATGGTTCCGGCAGCTATGCTCCTAACACCAGCAAAATATCTACACAGCAATATTGGACAGCGGTTGCAGGTTCCGGTAACCTAGGCATAAATGAAGCCAACTTATATGATGCATCTAATATTCGTATCAGAAATATTCAGTTAGGTTATAGCTTTAACCATAAAATGTTAGCAAAAACACCATTTCAAAAAGCCGTGTTGTCTGTATCAATGAACAACGTATGGCTAATCTCCAGTCATATGCACGGCATGGACCCGGAAAGTGTTTATGCAACCAGTACAAATGCTGTCGGATTTGAAAACGGTGCAGCACCTACAACGAGAACATTCTATATCAATTTAAACTTAGGTTTCTAATCTAAATAATCTTTAAATTATGAAAAAGACATTAATAAAATCATGCGTAGTTATTGCAAGTAGTCTTGCATTGGCAGCATGTAGCAAGTTTGACGAGCTAAATACCGACCCCACCGCGGCAAGTACCGACCAGGTGCAGGTAGAGTATTTTATTGACAATTCCATTATACACAATCAGCAAAACCCGTCCGTATCTGAAAGAGCCTTTATTTTGTATTGGCAGGCTGCTGGACACCAAATTGCAGATGCAGATGGAGAAACATTTTCATGGGGCAGCTACGGCGACGAGTGGATTGGCGAGTATTATGATGAAATATCTAGCTCATTAAATTACATCAATAGTGCAGTAGATGTCGCTAATCAGCAGATAACCGCAGGTACACAAAAACCATATACAAACAATTTACTGCAAGTTGCAAGAATATGGAGAGCATATCTCATGAGTGAAATGAGCGACTGCTTTGGACCAATTCCTATTGACGGATTTCAAGGAACAAATCCAACTTTTGTGGATGTAAAAACTGTTTATTATTATTTATTGGATGAGTTGAAAGACGCAAGTTCAAAAATTGATGTAAGTGTAGATGCCTCAGATATTAAAGATGAAGACCCTGCTTTTGGTTATAATTTTACAAAATGGCAGAAATATGCTAATTCCTTGCGTATGCGCCTAGCAATGAGGCTGTCGGAAGTAGATGAAGCCAAAGCACAATCTGAATTTGAAGATGCGGCAAAAGGAAGCTTATTAACAGATAATGCAGATATTTTCCAGATTCAAGAAAAACCGGGATGGGATGATTTGTCTGGCGTATACACACGTAGTTGGTATGTATTGCCAATAGGTGTTACTCTAAATAATTTATTTCTCAATCTTGGTGGGGTTAAATCAAAAGATCTATTACCAAGTGTGATAAGTGATAATTTGGATTCTGCTCAGGGAAATATCAAAGCGGCAAATTATATTGGGCAGAAATTTCCAAACCAGTTTTCTACTATGACGAATGACCCTTCTGCAGGATATTGGTTGGATGGATTACCATATACGATAGATCCCCGCGCATATCAAATGTTCTATATTCCAGGCAATTTTAACAGTCCCACGTATCCGAGTGCAGGTGCTGTTAATACTACTACAACAGGACGTTTAAGGGACGTAAATGGCAACGTAGTGAAAACTATTAACGCTAAGTATACATGGAATCCCGTACCGGATGGCGATTTAGGTACTAAAGGCGGACCAGCTAATACCAATGATTTAAATAATATATATGTTGCTGCAAACGGTTTTGTACCAAGTTTGGTAAATTCATTTAGAACACAAACTGCGGAACGAGTATTTTTCGCTCCTTGGGAGACATATTTTCTCTTAGCAGAAGCTGCAGAAAGAGGTTGGTCTGTACCAATGAGTGGTCAGGATGCTTATGAGGCAGGTATCGCAAGTAGTTTCCAATATTGGGGTGTTTCACAATATTTGGGAACATATTTGGCTTCTACGGATTACAACAGAGCAGGTACTTCTGTAAGCTGGAATCACACAACTGAACCTGGAGAGGCTCACACAATGAACTATGTTGATGGTATGACAGGAGCTACAGGTACTGCTTCAATAAAATATCCGGTAAATAACTTGTATAAAAACGGAAGTGTGCGTAATGACCACCTTACAAAAATTATTACGCAAAAGTTTATAGCACAAACACCTTGGTTACCATTAGAAGCTTGGAGCGACCACAGAAGACTTGGTTTACCATTTTTTGAGAATGTGGTTATTGAGAATCCAATTCAAACTTTACCAGCTTTAACTTCTTCGAATTATATGACATCAAATGTGAAGTTTTTCCCACAAAGAGAACCTTATCCGTCAAGCTTGAAAAATAGTAACGCCACAGGTTATGAGCAAGCTGTATCAGCCTTAGGTGGTAACGATGCAGTTTTAACACCGCTTTGGTGGGCGCAGCATTAATCTTGATTATTTACAAATAAAAAAGCTGTCTCAAAATTTGGGACAGCTTTTTTATTTTAGTCTAGTATTTATTCCTACAACTTCTCCCCACTCTTATCTTCCATAAAATCTTTGAAATTTTCCAGCAACCCGGTGCTGTAATCTTTTAGCGAATTCCAAGTATCTGGATAAAGCGCATCTGTGCGGGCACGCATTTGTTGCTGCACCCGGTAATTAATATCGACAACTTCTTTGCGGTTGTCTTCCGTAGTGTATTTTAAATCATGAAATTTAAACCGGATAATCCCATCAATAAATTTAAGGGAAACCTTTGCTGTATAGTTTAGCGGTTCTTTTATATTGGCATCATCAATTTTGAATCTGATATAACTTTCCAGTTCTCCCGCTTGCTTATTATCAATATCGAATTTGTTTACATTAAATGTTTGCGCCAACCACTCCTTGCCGTAAGCATAAAAATCATTTTTAGTCAGTTTCGGCAAAGTGTCGAATTGCAGAAAAGCAATTTCATTTTCTACCACAGGCAAATCAAACTTGTTGTTTCTCAAATTTTGCGAGAAAGAAAGTTGTGCCGATAATAAGAACGCAGCAATGCCCGTTATTTTTTTCATTAGATAATTAACTGTTTTAAGGATAAAACGTACGGCAATATCAAATTATTGTCTTTTAGTAATATCCACCGTAGCCACCGTAGCCGTAACCACCATAACCATAACCGCGATTCATAGGGCTGAAATTACTTTGGTTTTCTTTGTCTTTCCGCTCTTTTTCGGCAGCCTCTGCCGCCGCTTTTTGACGTTGTTCAAAAGCCTGAAGGCGCTGCAATTCGTCCACGGAAAGTATAGCGCCGAGTTGCATATACATATCATCGTCGAGCATTCCGTTTTGCACATCTTTATCTTCCTTTGCCACAGACTTATCTGCATTGACTTTCATTTTCTTTAGAATATTTGCCAACTCTATGGACGCAACCGTATCTCTTTTTGCCAAAGGAATATTTACGGAATCTCCCAGCATTTTTTTCAGATACGTTTTATAGCTTTCCTGCTGCGCCATGGTAGGCATGGTAAAACCGTGTTTTTTCTTTTTCCTGTTTTGTGCGAATGAGCCAACGCTTGTTATAAGTAGTAAACAAGTGAAAATAAGAGCAACTACTTTTATGCATGTATTCTGACTTTTCATCGGAGTAGAGTTTTCTGAGGAGTAAAAATAAAAAAAGCATTGCATTCTTCAAAACATGTTGAAATTGCAATGCTTTTCTTTTCGGAAAAAGTTAAAATATTACTGTTGTCCGCCGCCGTTGCCGCCGCGAGGTCTTCTGAAACGCTGCATTCTTTCTTTTTGATAAGCATCCCATTTGGTTTGCTGGTCGGGAGTAAGCAGCGCTTTTTTCTTGTCGTTTGTTTCTTTCATAATGTCCATGAAAGCTTGTCTGTCGCCGCTACCGCTTTGTCTGATAGAATCCATTTTAGCAAACTGCGCTTTGTCCAATGCCGCAAATTGCGTTTTTTGGTCATCTGTCAAATCCAAAGCTTTTGCTTCGGCAGCTTCCTGTCGCTGAATCATTGCTTCACGGTTCATTCTGCCACCGCGGGGAGTTTTCGTATCTGCGCTTTGCGCATGTGTTGTTGCTGCAAAACTTAATGCTGCAAAACTTAAAAAGAGAATCTTTTTCATCTGTTTATTTTTTATTGTTTTTTAATGGTCAGATGGAATTCGCCAAATAAACATCGCTTTGAGTATGCAAAGTTCTTATGGCTCATTTCATCTGTTTACTTTTTTAAATTGTCAAATTATTGATTTCCGGTTTAGAGAAAATAATGTTTAATCGACTGACGCGCTACCGTTGCCTGTAGCCTCTTTTTTATGTCCTTTGTGCGCTTTCTTTTTTGCGTGGTCTTCTTTAATCAGCGCTTTTTGTTCGTCGGTATAAATTGCCTGGCGCTTGTTATAAGCATCTTTGTTCAATGCTTTCAGTTGTTGTTTTTTCTCGTCGGCGCTCAGGTTGCTGTTGTTTTTGATGGCTGTGGCTTTTGATTTTTCGTCGCCTTTAATTGCCTTCAATTTTGTTTGCTGGTCGGCAGAGAGATTTAATTTTTTATAAAAATCTGTATTGCCTTTTTTAGAACGTTTTTGCCATGCTTTGTGCGCGTGATGAATTGCCGTAGTATCGGCGCTTTGCGCATGAGAAGTCGCTGCAAAAAACAATGCAGCAAAACTTAATAAAAGAATCTTTTTCATCTGTTTATTTTTTATTGTTTTTTAATGGTCAGATGGAATTGCTTCGCCGAACTCCGTTTCGCCAAATAATCATCACTTTGGATATGCAAAGTTCTTACGGCTCATTTCATACTTATATTTTTTATTTTAAACAATATTCGATTTTGTGAATACGAATGTATGAGAATAGATTCTACGAATTAAGTTAAGTTTATTTGAACAAGCTGCTTTTCGGTAAAAAAGATATTTTAACAGGCGGACAATTATTGTTGCGGAAGTTTAGGCTTGTATGGTTTCGGTTCTTTTTTAAAAACTATTATTGCATTCAGGATTGCTCATTTTTATCGGCTTTCTTCTTCTTTCCCCTGAACAGTTGGAAGATAGCTTTAACCGTTTCGAAAAAACCTATTTGCCTGAAAGTATCGGCGACACCCTGCTTGAATGATGTGCCGTTGCTTCTAGCATTGAGCAGCGAAGCTATGATACCTCCTATCAAAGTTTGTATTGTGCCAAAAGCCGCATCTGCAATTTTTGCCTTGGCGAACGTAGGTAATATAGAACCGATTGTTGATTTTACTGCTTCGACAGGAATTTTTTTCGCATTGTTTTTGATTACTGCTTCATTGGTACGGACACGCGCTTTTACCTTCCGGATTTCAGCATCAAGGTCGGTTATATTGTTGATATGAGAAAGGTTGATATTTTTTCCGCTAAGCGACTTCATCTTCGTCTTCGTTTTTGTCCAGGAGAATGTCTATGATAAGATTTCCAAAGAATTTACTTTGTATCTGTTTGCGTTTTACAATCATGATAACCAACGCGATAATAAACAAGCCGGTAACGGTTCCAAAACCTGCAAACTCGCTGTCGAAAAGTCTTCCGAGCAAAAAGCCGAGCATTACGCTCAAAAAGAGAAATATCAGCAGGCACAACCCCATAATGATAGCAATGCACATTAACTGCCCCATAACCTGTGATATTTTCTTTACGGATTTCAGCCGCAATAAAAGCAATCTGTCGTCGATATATTCGGTTATTTTATTGCCATAATCTTTGAAAAAATCTTCTTTTTGCTCTTCCATGCAAGTGTTGTTTAGCGGTAAGATTTATGAAAATATTTCCTCGTAATCATATACGTCTTCTTCATTATTTTTTTTGCGGATTTCATCTATCAGGCTGCGTCCTTTGTTGACCCATTTTTCCAAAGTGGTATCAATGTTTTCGATGCTTTCCCGCAAGTCGCCGGCTGCATCTTTAAGATTGCTCTTCACATTTTTTACAAGTGCTTTGCCTTTTTCTCCCTGTAAAAACGTGGTAATTACCGCTCCCGCGGCTGCACCTAATATAAAACCTGACAAAAATTTCTGACCGTCTTTCATAATCTATCAATTTATTCATTTGCAAAAATAAATACTCTACAATGAACAAGGTTCGTACCAATCAATAAATTTAGCATGATAATACCGAATAAAAAAATAAGCGGCTGTTTTCTTTATGTAAAACAACCGCTTTTTATCGTTTTATTTGGTAACCTAAAGACTAATTAATTGTTATATGCCCATTTCAAATATGCCGCGCCCCACGTAAAACCGCCGCCGAAAGCTGCCATAATAATGTTGTCGCCTTTCTTTAGTTTGTTTTCCCATTCCCACAAGCAAAGCGGGATGGTGGCTGCGGTTGTATTGCCGTATTTGTGAATATTAATCATTACTTTTTCCTGTGGAATACCTATGCGCTCGCGTGTGGCTTCAATAATTCTGAGATTTGCCTGATGCGGCGCCAGCCAATCGATATCATCTCCGGTCAAATGATTTTTTTCCATTAATTCCTGGCTTACATCTGCCATGCCGGTAACGGCGTATTTGAACACGTGTTTTCCGTCCTGATACACATAATGCTCTTTGGAGGTAACTGTTTCCAGGCTTGGCGGTTTAAGTGAACCGCCGGCTTTCATATACAACCAGTTTCTTCCTGCTCCGTCGCTTTTTAGAATGGCGTCTTGCAGCCCAAAATTTTCTTCGCCGGCTTCTAATAAAACGGCACCTGCTCCATCACCGAAAATGATGCAAGTCGTTCTGTCGGTATAATCGATAATGGAACTCATTTTGTCCACGCCCACTACAATTACTTTTTTGTAGCGACCGCTTTCAATAAAAGATGCACCAACGGTTAAAGCATATAAAAATCCGCTGCACGCTGCTTCCAAATCAAAGCCGAAAGCATTTTTGGCACCAATCTTATCACTGATAATATTTGCCGTTGCAGGAAAAACCATATCGGGCGTTACAGTTGCACAAATGATGCAATCAATTTCCAGCGGGTCAAGATTTTTTTTACGAAGAATTTCCTGAATGGCAGGTACAGCCATATCGCTGCTTGCTGCGCCGGGTGTTTTTAATATTCGCCTTTCTTTGATACCGGTTCGCGTAGTAATCCACTCATCGGTTGTATCAATCATTTTTTCTAAATCGCTATTGGTAAGTTTGGTTTCCGGTACGTATCCGCCAACAGAAGTGATGGCTGCCCTTACTTTATTCATTCGTATATAATTTTCGTTTGCAGCTTTACTGCGAATTTCTTTTTGCCGAACGGAACACCTTTACCTTTCACACATTTTTAAATGATAAAAATAGACGGATGTTTCATTCAAAATAAATTTTAATAAATGAGTTTCACAATTACATAAAAAGTAGTGGGCAAATGTAATTTAATTCGTCGGAATATGAAAAAATTAGCCGTCGTGTATGTGCGACGGCTAATGCTTATTAGTTTATAAAAATTTTGTCCTATTTTGTATCAGGCTGGTTATCCCATTTGGTACAATAATTTACGCCCCACAATTTATAGCGCGAAATTTCATCCTGCAAACGGGTTTTAAAATCGTTGTAATTTTTATTAGCAAGTTGTGTCCAGCCAACTTCGGCAACTGCCGCCATGCGAGGGAAAACCATGTATTCAACTTTTGCCGGATTGGACATATACTCTGTCCACACATTTGCCTGTACGCCTTCAATATATTTGTGTTCATCGCTTGTAAGTTTTGCAGGGAAAGGATTGTAACTATACACACGCTGAATAGGCAAATATCCGCCGATAGTCAAAGAATCTTCATGCTTCATTTGCGAATGGTCAATATACATCCAGCCACCCGGCGACATTATTACATTGTGATGTTGCTGTGCTGCTGCAATTCCGCCATCTTCTCCGCGCCAGCTCATAATAGTGGCATTCGGAGCAAGACCACCTTCAAGAATTTCGTCCCAACCAATGATTTGACGCCCTTTTGAGTTGAGGTATTTTTCTACTCTTTGGATAAAATAACTCTGTAATTCGTCTGCATTTTTCAAGCCGAGATTTTTCATCAACTGTTGGCAATAAGGCGATTTGTTCCAGTAATCTTTCGGCGCTTCGTCGCCGCCGATGTGAATGTATTTTGACGGGAATAATTTAATCACTTCATCCAACACATTTTCGACGAATTTGAAAGTATATTCCGTAGGTGCATAAATATCGGGATAAACTCCCCAAGATTGCTGCACCTGTTTTCCGGTTCTCGGACCACTCCAAACTTTTGCCTGAATTTCTGTTGAAGAATCGGGAAAACAACTTAATTGCGGATACGCAGCAATTGCCGCCGAAGAATGTCCGGGCATTTCAATTTCGGGAATGATGGTAATATAGCGGTCGGCTGCATATTTCACAACATCTTTAATTTCTTTTTGTGTGTAAAATCCACCGCTTCGTTCATCATCGTTTCCGGTTCCGGGATGATGCCCGATGATTGTTCCGTTGCGCCACGCGCCTACTTTCGTAAGACGCGGATATTTTTTAATCTCGATGCGCCAGCCCTGATCTTCCGTCAAGTGCCAATGAAATGTATTAAACTTGTGTAAAGCAAGATAATCGATATATTTTTTTACAAAATCAACAGGCATAAAATGACGACCGCAATCGAGCATCATTCCTCTGTAAGCCAGTCGCGGTGCATCTTTTACAATAACGCCGGAAATTTGAAGAGTTGATGAAACAGTTGTCGGTAACAACTGAATCAAAGTCTGCATTCCGTAAAAAAGTCCTTGTTCGTTACCGGAAGTAATGACGATGGAATCTTTGGTAACATCCAAAGTATAGCTTCCGACAGTATCTGTATTTGGCGCTAAACGAAAAGCAACATAATTTATTTTCGCAGATTTATCCGGCAAAGAAAAACTGTAATATTTTTTCAAATAATCATTCAGATAAGTTGTTGTTTTTTCTGTTTTTGATTTGTCGGAAACAATGATATTCGTATTCGCAGACAAAGTAAAAGTTGCCTGCACAGGCGTTACGCTTTCCGGTTCGGGAATGATGTGAATGCCTTGCGCAAAGGCACTATTCCCGACACAAACAGCCATTACATAAAAGAAGAGTTTCTTCATAAAAGTATTTTTTTGAGAATGATTTTTTGAGTGGATAAATGTAAGCAATAATTCTTTTGCAACTGCAAGTTGCGAAAACGATTGCGGAGCTTAAGCATTAAAAAAATTTTCTTCTTCATGCAACCTTTTATCATCAATCATCGTCTTTATTTGCAGAAGCATGAACAGAACGACGAACAATTCCTTTGAAGCTGTAATTGAAGAATGCAGGAAGCGAAATCCTGCGGCGCAAAGGCAATTGTACAACGCATATTCGGCGAAGATGTTTATGATTTGTCTGCGTTATGCGAAGAGCCGAGAAGATGCAGAAGATATATTGCAGATGAGTTTCATAAAAGTGTTTAAGAACATTGATGCGTTTTCAGACACAGGTTCTTTTGAAGGCTGGATGAGAAGAATTGTGGTAAATACGGCAATTGAAAACTACCGCAAAAGCATTCACACATTTGAAATTGTAACAAACGAAAATGCAGTAGCTGAAGTGAAAGATGAATCGGTATTCGACAAATTACAAATGGAAGATTTGATGAAGCTGATTAACCAATTGCCCGACGGTTACAGAATTGTTTTCAATATGTACGCGATCGAAGGTTATTCGCACAAAGAAATTGCCGAAGCGCTGAATATTTCGGAAGGCGGAAGCAAATCGCAACTATCAAGAGCCCGGCAAATATTGCGACAGGAAATTAAAAAAATGGAGAACATGAATTATGCAAAACGATAACGAATTTGATAACAGGTTTAAACAAATCTTCCACGATGCGGAAGCAACGCCGCCTGCGGATTTGTTTGAAAAAATCGAAACAGAAATTTCGGGCAAAAAGAAAAAGCCTTTCGCCTGGATGGCAGTCGCAGCAAGCATTGCAGCGATTGTTTCAATTGGCTTATTTTTAAAATTGCAAGCTCCAAAAAATGAGGCGAACGTTGTTGCCGTTAATGAGCAAAAGCGTATTCCGCACAAAGATTCCCTCGTTGTCCCGGCAAATAAAGTCGCTACTATTAAAGACATCGCTCCACCAAAAAAAGAAAATGATGCGCCGAAAAAATTAGTCCATCGTGTTGAACAAAAGCAGGAAGAACAAATAAAAAATACAGTTGCTTTGGTAAGTGTAAAAAAAGAAGATCCTAAGGAAAATATAGTTGCAGCAATAGATTCATCGATTCAACCTAAAACAATAGTTATCAAAAAGGCAAATTCAGTTGCTTTAAACAATTCATCTTCTTCTGATGTTCAAAATCAGCCTGAAAACATAAAAACAATTGAATCATCAACTGAAGTAAATAATACTGAAAATACAGTTGCCATTAATAGTCAGCCGCAACAAACAGCCGATAAAAAAAGAAAAGGGTCATTCTTCTCTAAAATGCTTTCATCTATCAAAGACAAGGCAAAGGATGTAAGTGAATCTGTTTACAACGAAGATGAAAATTCAGCCACAATCAACGTAGGTTTTGTGTCTATTACAAAATATAAAAAACAATAAAAAATATACGAATGAAAAAACTGTTTATCCTCTGCAACATAATTGCAGCAAGCATTTGCGTAAATGCACAAAGTAAATTGATTCATAAGGACACGACGAATGATGATGCACTTTTCAGCATCAATAAACCCGATTCTGCAAATCATACAAAGTCATATTCCTACAAAGTGGGTTTCAAAAGCGACAGAGCATACTTTGGTGTGCAGCCTGCGCTCGGTTTCGGCTGGAACAGGTTTATGGACAACGGGCATATTGGCGTATCTTCTTCAAATGCAGATTTAACTTTGAAGAAAGGTCCCGAATTTATTTTATACGTCATCGGCGGATATGTTAAGCTGGACAAACACAAGCAATGGCAGTTATCCACGTCGCTCGGCTGGGACTGGAACACGTATCATTTTGAAAAAAATATTACGCTGAAAAAAGGACAAGATCAACTCACTTACACCATTGATGACAGCAAGAATTTTTCTAAAAACCTGTTGCGTTCCACTTACCTCACAATGCCGCTGACATTAACTTTCAAACCCGTAAGAGGTTCAGATTTTTCCATTGCGGCGGGCGTTGAAGGCGGATTATTATTAGGCGGAAAAACAAAGCAAATCAGTAAAGAAGACGGCAAGGTAAAAAAGACAGGGACATTTAATCTGAATCCCACGCGTGCCGGCTTGTTTTTCGGAATCGGCTATAACGATTTCGGCTTATATGCCAAATATTATTTGTCTGATGTTTTTGCCAACGGACAAGGACCCAAAGGTTTAAAAACCGTTGCTATCGGGCTTAGTTTCGGATTGTTTTAATTTGGTTTAGTTCTGTCGGGTTTACTGAACACCTGACAGAATTTTTATTCTATTTCAGAGAGTACGCTTTAACGCCCGTCATCGTCATTTTTACGGGAATAATTTTACCGTCTTTATCAAAATGCATTTCATCGATACACGTTACTCTGTGATTAGCAGCGGTTTCTCCCAACGGACGGCGATGATACACAATATACCATTTATCTTTTTTCGGAATTTGGATAATGGAATGATGCCCCGCACCTGTTGCAACAGAACTGTCCTGTTGTAAAATAACGCCAATCCGTTGAAACGGTCCTGTGGGCGAATCTGCCATTGCGTAAGCGACACGATAATCCGGACCGGTCCACCCGCCTTCCGACCACATGAAATAATATTTCCCTTTTCGCACAAACATTACAGAGCCTTCCACGTAACCTTTGGGCGTAATTTCTTTGTATAATTTTCCGTCTTTCATTGGTTCAATTCCCGTAAAATCGTTTTTTAATTTTACCACATTGCAATGTCCCCAACCGCCATAATACATATAATAACTTCCGTCTTTATCTTTAAAAACAAACTGGTCTATCGGCTGAGCGCCGTTTACAATTTCATTAATCAAAGGCTTACCCAACAAATCCTTGAAAGGTCCGTCAGGCTTTGATGCAACTGCAACGCCAATGCCGCCGATTTCGTCTTGATGTACATCGTTCGCACCAAAAAACAAATAATATTTGCCGTCTTTTTTCAATGCGGCGGGCGCCCACACGGCTTTTTTTGCCCATTTTACATTGGCTGTATCCAACACTTTTTCGTGCTTTGTCCAGTGAACCAAATCGGGCGACGAAAAAGCATCCACAAAAACCTGCTCTTCATATTTTGCGGAATAAGTGGGATAAACCCAATATTCGTTCCCGTAAATTTTTGCTTCAGGGTCGGCATACCAACCGGGAAATATCGGGTTGCCGGACGTCGGATTATTCTGCGATTTCGCAAGATGAACCAAGAAAATAAAGCAAATAAGGAAAGCAAGTCTTTTGCATAATGATTGATACATATTAAACTGGATTTTATAAAGAGGCAATAAAAATAGGACAGAATCTTTTTTTGAGAAAAAATGATTTAGTGCAATTGAACATCGCTCACGAGCATCAGGTGGTCGCTTAAATCTTCGTCCACAATATCAAACTGATTGACAGAAAAATTTTTATCGGACAAAATATAATCGATACGCAATGTAGGTGCAATGGAATAATACGTGCGACCAACACCCCAACTTTTTTTAAGAAAAGCATCTTGCCTGTTGCCGCGAATCTTAAAGTACGCATACGAACCCGGCACATCGTTAAAGTCGCCGCAGATAATGCTTTTGAACTTTGTACTGTCGCTGTATGTGCGTATTTCATCGGCCTGAATGCCGCGCCGCGCATAAGCAAGCTGCATCTTATTCATAATGCTGATGGAAGCCTTTATGGTAGAATCGGATTGCTGTTTAATGGCGGCAATATCTTCATAATCCTGCTGCGAAAATTTGTAAGATTGTAAATGAACATTGAATACACGAAGCGTATCTTTATTAAACAAAATATCTGCATAAATAAAGCTCTCGGAAATACCTTTGGGATAGTTGATTTTAGCGGAATCAATCATTGGAAATTTTGAAAAAATAATGCTGCCCGATTGATAATAACCATTTCTTTTATTCAAATCTTTTGAGTAAAAATGATGAGGATAATCTTTTGAAAACAGTGCAATATTATCTGCTTCTTTTCCCTGCGTTTCGGAATTGCTGAATTCCTGCAGGCAAATAATATCGGGCTGTAAGCCAAGAATAGTATTGGCAATTTCTTTCCGGTCGTGTTTTTTATTATTTTTATTATCGCTCAAGCCATACATGCTGCCTACGTTCCAGCTTACAATACGAATCGAATTTGCAGCTTTTTCTCCGGTATGAAACGAGTTGAAAACATGATAAGAAAATACCACCGAAATCTGTCGCCAGCCAATCATCAGTGCGAGCAAAGGAATGAACGAGAAAGACGGTTTTGCGAGCAGCCAAAAGATAAATGCAAATACCAACAACAATATCAAATACGGCAACAACAAACCAAGAAAACCTACGAACGACCAGCTTTTCGGATTGAGCTCGGACGCAATGCAACTCGCAATAAACAGCAGCGCCAACAAAATGGTAGGAACAAGTAGAATACTGCGTGTAAGCCGTCTGAGAAACTTAAAAGGCATTGTGTAAAGTTACACAGAAAATCAGGATTTTGGTTCAGATTTCTTCAATGCTTTTCGTACTTCCGGTGCAACTTTTGTCCCGAATAATTCTATTGATTTCATCAGTTGTTTATGTTCCGGTCCGCCAATGTCCATGTGTGCTACAAAACGCGTCAAGCCAAACATTTCGCATTGATAAATTATTTTTTCGGTTACTTCCGAAACATCGCCCACGAGCAATGCGCCTTCAAAACTTCTGCCTTTATCATACTGGGCACGCGTGTATGGCGTCCAACCTCTGTCGCGCCCAACAGCATCCATTTGCGCAGCGTAACCGGGAAATAAATAATCAGCAGCTTGCTTGCTGTCCTCGCCAATAAAAGTATGCGAGTGTACACCGATACGCATTTTATGCACATCGTGTCCGCTCTTTTGATATTCATCTTTATACAAACGAATTAACGGATTAAACTGTGCAGGATAGCCGCCGATAATTGCCACCATCAACGGTAAACCTAATCGCGCTGCACGTACCACAGATTGGGGCGTTCCGCCAACAGCAATCCAAATATCCAGCGCATTATTTTTTGCTCGCGGCAATACTTTTTGTTTGTACAACGGCGCACGAAATTTTCCTGACCAAGTAATTTCTTCCTGTTGATTGATTTGCAAAAGCAGGTTCAGTTTTTCTTCAAACAGAGCATCATAATCTTCCAAATCGTAACCGAACAAAGGAAACGATTCAATAAAACTCCCTCTGCCCGCAACAATTTCCACACGACCGTTTGAAATTAAATCTGCCGTTGCAAAATTCTGATAAACACGTACCGGATCGGCGGAGCTCAGCACCGTTACGGCGCTTCCAAGTTTAATGTTTTTGGTAACAACAGATGCTGCGGCAATAATTATTTCAGGAGCAGACACCGCAAAATCGGGACGATGATGCTCGCCGATGCCGAATACGTCCAAACCTACTTCGTCCGCTAACTTTATTTCTTCGAGCAATTCCTGTAAACGTTCCTGTGCAGGCTTCCTTGTGCCCGTTTCTTTATTCAATGCAAGGTCGGCAAACATACTGATACCTAATTCCATAATGTTTTGTTTTTGCGATAAACAAAATTAACGGTAATGAAATTAGCGTAAAACAAAAAGAGACTATCCTTAATGACAGCCTCTTTCGTTTAAATGACTTTTTTAATTAACTCCGTCATATCCGTCGTTTTGTGTCAGCGAAGGATTTTTTTGTAACTCTTTTAAAGGAATAGGATATAATTTCGCATAAGATTTCCAGTATTCCGATTTGACAGCAGATATTACGGCGTCCACAATACCTGTGCGCTTGAGTGTGAACCACCTGTCAGCCCATTCAAAGCACAATTCCAAACGCCGTTCATTGATAACATCATTGATTACTTCTGCACTGTTGCTTGAATTGGATAATGGTGTTGCCTGCGCTCTTTGACGGACAACATTTATGTCTGCGATGGCGGCAGACAATTTACCTTCTCTTGCTTCCGCTTCCGCTCTTATTAAATATTGCTCTGCAAGCCTTAGCACAACTGTCGATTCCGTATGACCATCTGTAGCCTGCACGCTTCCGTTTATTTTGTATTTATAATCGATATATATGGAATCGCTGCTGCCGTTTTTTTGATAAGAGATATAATTTTTTGTTCTCAAATCATTGCTGCTGAAAGCACTAACCAAATTATTTGTACCAGAGTCCATTACGGCATAAACACAAGATTTACTTTTCGAGGGAAGCGTTTGCGTAGCAATTTGTGCATAACCATACAAAGAGCTGATGCCTAAAATGGTTTCGCTGCTGCCGTCGTAAAATACTTTGCCGATGGGCGCTAAGGAATATTTGCCATTGCCAATTACTTCCGTTGAATATTTTTCTGCATCAGCCCAATTTCCCGTAAACAAACTGACACGTGCAAGCAAGGACCTTACAGCGCTTCGGGTTACGCGGTAAACTTCATTGGCGCTTATATCGTCGCTCATCAAAGAATCTGCGGTTGTAAGGTCGGATACAATTTGTTGATAAATGGCGCTTGTGTCTGTTCTTGCAATTTTTGAACTAATCTCATAGTCGCTTGTTGTAATCAACGGAACGGGGCCATAAAAGTTTACCAAATAATAGTAATAATAAGCACGCCAGAAAAGTGCTTCGCCCATGTATTGATTTTTGTATGGGACAGTCATTCCTGTTGAACCTTGTATGCCTTCTATGATAGAGTTCGCCTGATAAATAAAATTGTAAAATCCTTCCCAATAATAATTGCTTACGGTAAAATTTGAACCGGGCAACATGGAATATGTATACATATTAGAATAGTCGTGAGAATACGAATTTGCCAAGCCTAATGCAGGATATGCTTCATCCGCAGAAAAAGAAGAAGCCACCGGCACGTCCAACAAAAATGCCTGTTGGTAGGAATTCGTTGCACCGTCGCCCATGCTTCCATATAAGCCAGCCAGCGCATAATTTGCCGAGTCGTTGTTGGAAAATATTTTTTCCGGTGTGAGAATGTATTTCGGCGCAGTGTCTAACAATTTGTTGCACGACGTTGCAGAAATCAAAAAAACGATTGCCGAAATTATCGGTAAAATTTTTATCGTCTTTGAAGAAAGATTATTTGAAATTATTTTTTCCATTGTCAATGATTTAGTCAAATTAAAAATTTGTTCTTATGCCGAATGTAAAGCTGCGTAGCGGTGGCGTTCCGTAAGGAACATCGGGATCCATGCCGGCGAAACTTGTAGAAGTAAACAGATTATTGCCCAACGCATAAACCTGCAAAGTGTGGAACGGCGATTTTTTGAGCCATTTTGCAGGAACATTGTAACTCAGTGATAATGCTGCAAGCCTTATGTAAGAATTGTGAAAATAGCTGCGTGTCGAATTATAAAGATAATACCAACTGCTTTCATCATCTGTAGTAGTATATTTTGGAAAAGTGGTGTTGTCTCCGGGGTTTTGCCATCTGTCCAAAACAATCGACGGCTGATTATACATAGATCCCGGGTAATTGTAATAGAAACTAAGGTTTCCGTTGTCCTGATTTTTAAATGTAAAGAACGCGTTGAGGGTAAAATTTTTATAGCTTATATCTGTGCCAAATCCGCCGAAATATTTGGGAAGCAAATTTTTTAAATATGGTACCCATGTACTTCCGTTCGCAAGCTCAATATTTCCGGTTTCCGTATTAAGCGTTGTCGCATAGCCGCCGACAATACTGATAGGCGCGCCTATCTGAAAAATATTGGCGTAAGAAGAACTAGCTAAATCGGGAAAATTCAGTAGCTTGTTTTTATTAAAAGAAATATTTCCATTGACTGACCATTTGAAATCTTTGGTCTGAATAATATTTGCATTGGCAGAAAATTCCCAACCGCTGTTTTGCTGATGCTCGCAAAGATTATCGAGGAAGAAACGGGCAAAACAGAAACAAGGGACGGTGTGCTTTCCGTCATGGATAAAGAAATGACTGATGAATTAAAAAGTATTGCCGAAAATTTGTTGGATAAAGGCGGCTTGAGTGAATTGAACGAAAAGCTTGGCTCTCTAAAATTACAATGAAATGTTGTTTTGCGTTTCCTTTGGAATTAATTAACCGAAAGTTTCATGGATAATAAGTAAGCAACGGTATGTTTGCTCCCGCTTTAATACCATTCAAAAGACCGCGATAATTACGATATAACCAAAGTAATTATCGCGGCACTATTTTGTGCCAAACCATACGCCAACCGCAGGTTGCCATCCGGCTTTAGCGTTTTTCTTTGGTTGCTTTCTTTTTGTGGCGTTTGCAAAAAGAAAGCGCGTAGGGTATAGCGCGCTGCAAAGCATGATGAATGCTTTAAACAAACATAAAAATAAAAGATTGCCGATTAATCGGCTGGTTGATACGGCTTACTGTTTTTGCCCTGTCTATGCACCACACGAAAACCGTTGCTTTCAACAATGCCTTTCAGTAAATTTTCGGCGGTTCTCGCATCGAATGCGTCTTGTGCTGTCATGTGCAGATAATACAGCTTTTCAAAAAGTATTATACATTCCGCTAACACGGCGATAACCTTTTCTTCGGTGTGTTGTGATAAAATGCTCATAGAAAAAGTTTTAAATTTTTAGCTTCTTTTTTATTGCTTTCATGATAGGGTTGCCAATCGTCCGCCATTGTACAAAGGATAGCATAAAAAATAATTTTCGGCAATCTGTAATCTGCTGCGGGTTCGGCTTGTATGTTCAATGCCCCGCAATCCAATGCTTTATTAAACAATTCTGCTATCGTGTTATGTATCGGATTTGCATTGAGCAATTCCGTAAATCTTTTTGCTAATTCTTTATGTGTCATCGTATTTTATTTTAACTGAAAAGAAGTTAGGGCGGAACAAGCCCGCCCTGTAAGGATTAATTTAATTGCAATACTTCATTACCGTTCTTTGCAAAGGCTGAACACAAATTAAAAGCTGCCTGTGTCTTCTGCATGGTTGTACCAAACAAAATACTTTCCAATTTGCTTTCTTCGTCCTTGTATTGGCGTACATTCTGAAAATAGCCTGTAACCGCATTATATGCGCCGAACAACGTACCCTTTGTTGTTTCTGTTTGTTGGGTTGGGCTTGTCATGGCATACATGAAAGCATCGTTGCAAACATTGTTGAACACAGTTGATAATTCCCCGCCTGTCTGCACGGCTTTTAAAACTTCCTTGCTCGGGGCTAATGCCTGCTGTATCAGTTTCAATATGTCTTTATCCGTGATACGCACTTTTGCCCACCTGTTAAATATGCCGTCCAGTTCTTCGGACAGCTTATTTGCAATGCCCATGATTTTATGCGCTTCCTTTAATTTTTCCTGTGCGTTTGCCGTATGGCGTATGCGCACCACGTTTGAACAGTTGCGCAAAGCTGCATTCAGTGTATTTTGGCAAACGATACGGACGGGCGTAAACGCTGCGGTAATACTCCCGCTGCCATCGTGCGAGGTCGTTAAAAAAATGTATTTTTCAATCACATCATCGCTGCCCACTTTGATATAAGACGGCAGTTTTGCCGTAATAAAAATACGTTCGCCGTTGCCTAACGCGCCTGCGGTTTCATACAAAATGCCATCCCCGCCAACAATGCTGTCAAAGAAAGTAAAGGCTTCCGCATTTTGTACGACTTCATAATCTGCACTTAGCTTATCGCCCAAAACTATATTGTTGTCAGTACGATAGGTAAAGAAAGAATTATCCGAAACAATTTCTGTAATACCGTCAGCCAGACGGTGTATGTTCGGCAGCTTGCAGACTTCATAATCCAGTCCCGCAAATTGTATTGCTTCCCTGCTTGTTGGGTACTCGGTTACTACCAATCCCAAATTGTGCCATGCTTTTTCCTTAACGGAAAAAAAGCTGTGCTGTCCTGTTTGCTCATTAAAAAAAATGTTGTGTGCCATTGCTTAAAATTTTAAATGATAAATAAAAAATTGTTTGATAAACTCACTCGGCTTACGCCTCGTTCATTAACCTCGTAGCAACTGTATCCTTGTTGGCGAAACGGACAATAACAAGGTTTTGCGAAAGAAAATACGCTTTCACGAAACACATTCCCGACGAAGTCGGGGCTAAAACGAAAGGAAGATTTTGTTTTGCAAACCTTCGGCAAGCCGCAGTTTACGAAGGCGCAGACCTTGTTTTGGGCGGAGCGACAATAAGACTTTCGCGAAGAAAGGAGAATGACGAAGGGAGAAAAATATATTGCTGACGAAAAAGAATATCGTATTTAAAATATAGTTTAAATAGCGACCCAAAACAAAGCATTAAAACAAAATGACTTGTATAGCAATTGCATTCTTTGGCAATTCGGGATGTATAATTTCCGTCTTTGGAAGTTCTTCGCATTTAAAAATTTTCAGATAAGGAACTTCTATTGATGAATTTTTTAATTGTGCATGGCTTCATTTCAGACTATTAAAACCCAATTTGAGCATTCCTAAGACGCACTTCATCCAATATTTTTTCATCAAAGATTTATTTACTTATTTGTACAAAAAACATCATTGATTGCGCATAGCAAGAAATCCTGTATGAAATATTTTTTAATGAAAATAAAGCTTGTAGAGACCGATGAAGATTAGCAAAAACAACCTCTTTGAAGAACAGTCTAGTTCAATTTATTCTTTTCACAGCGATGTTATATTACGTACGCCAACGCTTAGTTTTAAACAATATCCGTCAGATAATATCAGCGAACTTCTGCAAAACAGCACATTTAGGATGTCGATTTTTCTTGCAAGTAAAAGCCTATACTATAATCTCAAGAAGAAAAATTTTGAATACCAATCTTTTAGTGAAAAAGAGAAAACAAGCCTACATAAATACTTCAACCGAATGTCTTATAGAACAACTCCTTTTGGCTTATTCGCTGC